>JASFHG010000375.1:0-4606 GCA_050123355.1 Planctomycetia bacterium | reverse complement strand
CGATCGAAAGGACCCAACGTGAGCTGCCGACTTGCGATTGGACTTGCTGGTTGGTCACATGAATATCGACGGCTGCATTTTCGTGCTCGGTCGTGAAGTCCAAACCATTGAGCAGGACATCGATCGAACCGACCAGTTTGCCGGTCGTTTGGTCATGGATCACGACAGGCCAATGGGTACCGGTCGTCCGGCTGGCCGAGTGTGCTTTCAACAGGATCCGAAGCTGGCCGGCACTTTGGTTCGCAACCAGCGACGGGGTAATGGTGCCATGCAACCGAGTCTTGCCCGTGATCGGCGTATCCATAATGTTCTCGTGAACCGGTTCGGTTTGGTCGACGGGCTGCGAGATCCGATCCGTAATCAGCGACGACGAAAAGTAGAGGCTCCCCGAATCGGACGTGCCCGCCTGTGCAACCACCGCACTTAGACAAACGCATGTTATCAACAGCAAAAACGTGATGAATCGAGACATGTTCTCAAACCCTTTCTCTATGATTTCCGATGTTTAGCGGTCGAATGGAATTCGACGTGTTTTGAGGAAAATGTTCCAATAGAGAAATATAGGTTTTTTTAACCCCCGACGAGACCGGCCAATATGGGGGGCATTTCAACAGCTACCGGACCACTTTCACTTGGTCCTCGGGAACCTTTTGGGCGGTGCAACGTCGCGGAAAAAAGATGCCGGCAAACAGGAGGACAATGCTCAGTTGCCAGATTCGGTAGAGGGTCATCCTTACGAAAAACGGCGAGGTCCCGGGCGAGCCGCCGGCGAAATAGGCCATCGCGCCGGACGATTTTCGCTCGCCGGTTTCGATCGGGGTTTTGTCGTGGATGCTGAAGAGCTCGCGGATCTCCTCCGGCGTCGGTCGACCGATACAAAACCGGACCGATCCGTCGGCCATGAGCACGTTCACGCCCGGATGGATGGTGGAGAAGAGATCTTGCTGATAGGGGTAGGTCGCGGCCTGCTTCTCCCACGCGATATTTCCCGAGACGAGATCCTCCAGCGGCACCGTCTTCGTCTTTTCAGACAGAGGGCCGGGATCGACCACACCGATCACGATCGCCGTATGGGCCGGGTCGCGGATCTCCGAAAGACGGCCGGTCTTTCCCGCCGTGCCCCATGCCGTCCCTTCGCCGGTGACGGCCAGATAATGAACCGGATCGCCATTACGGGAAGTACCAACAAGCTCCTCTTCCGATTCAAGCGTCGCGAGCGGCGGGAATTGGCCGTGTTTTTCATGGTACGCATGCAATGCGGCCCCGATCGCCCGGAGTTGGCAAGAATCCGTCCCCCAGCGTGCCGCCATGCGACCTGCCTCGATGTTTGGCATCATCAAAAAGAGAAGAACCGTTCCGACACCAATGCAAGTAAAAAGCTCGGAGAAGCGTAGTCGCCGAATCCTAAACAAACGGATCAGGACGAAGACGCAACCGAGCCAGCTTCCGAAAAGGATGAAATAGTCGCTGCCCGAGCGGCAATAGGCTTGCGGAAGCCGTTCATTACAGAACAAAACCCCCGCGAGCACGCCAAAGGTCAAGGCGACGCCAAACATCCATGTTGGGTAGACGCGATAGCGAACCGGTTCAGACATGAGCTTGCCTTTTTACGGTTGATTTTTCTGAGAAGGAACAGGATCTTCTCTATTCAAAATCTTTCCAAACCACCGGGCGGCGGTGGGTCGGTTCGATACGGAGGACGACTTCGCCGTTCTGGAAGATACGAACCGTGCCGTTGCTTTGACTGACGGTGACGGCGATCGCCTTGGTCGATTGTGAGATGGCCGCCGCGGCCCAGTGGCGAGCACCGAGCCCCTTCGATAGCGTCAGGTTGCCGACCGGCGCATCCAGGTAGCGGCAGGTCGCTTCGACGATATTGTTCGGCGAGACGATGATCGCCCCGTCGAGGCCCGCGATTTCGCGGATCCCTTCCCGCACTCGGGCGTCGTCCAGGTTGCGGTCCTCACGCTTGTAGCCTTTGACCGGGTCGAAGCCGACGGGCCTGCTGTGGGCGAGGACCTTTTTCGAATCGCCGACGACGAACATGGTCCCAACGGCGTGCCCTTCGCGACCGTCGCGGCCGATATCGACGGCCAGGTCAACGACAATTTTGAGCGTATCGAGCGGGACACTGGTCTCCAAATTTCGCAGCTCGCGGCCGGTCAAGCGGTTGAGGTGTTCGCTGAGGCTGATCACGCTGATCGAGTCGATCGTGCCCGCCTCGAAACCGCTATAGATCGCGACGACCGTGGCGCTCGGCGAGAGCAGGTCGTCGGCGGTTGCTTCGAGCAAGGCCTGGGTGAGCTGTTCAAAAACGGGGCTTTCGGGCATGTCGAGCAGGACGTGATCCAGGCCAGACTCCTCGATCCCCAACAGATACTCCGCCTCATCGGCCGCAACGAGAAAATGGATCTCGTCTCCCGCCAACTTGGCAAGATTGAGCCAATCGGTCTCCCCCTCGACCAATAGGAGCACGGCGTCCGCCTCGACGGTCAGCGCAAGGTCGAAGGCCGCTTGAAACAGACTTTTGAACTGGTCGGTGAGTCGAAGTGTTTTCATGCTGAAATTCTAGCTTTTTTCAGCGACCCCGGCTAGTCCAGAATGTTTATTTTTTCTCTTGATCGCGAGAAACAGTCAGATTCTCACTGAACCGAACCGCATCGACCAACTTTTGGGCCTGATCGCCAAACCGCTCGACCAGAGCCGCCTCGACGGTAAAGGTCAGACCTACTTGACGACCATGGCGGTCTGCGACCAGATAGTAGTGCCACTGGACCGGCAGCTCGGCCGGTGTCCCCTTGCCGACGACCCCTTGGACCACCACACGATAGATACGGTAATCCTGATCGCTGGCCCATTGCTTGGCGGCGGCAAATTGGCCAAAACGCTCGCCCATCGCCTCTTTGATCTCCTTCTGGAACTTCTCGAGGGTCGGCAGGTCTTCCAGGGCAAGTGTCTCGAGGGTCGCTACGTTGCACTGGGCGATCAGGTCCCCGCGATCCATGAATCGGAGGACGCCGAGCGACTTTTCGTTCCCATATTCATACCATCGCCGGTCATGGACCATCCGCCAATGGCCGTTTTTCGGGACAAAAGAGAGTCGGGTCAGCGAATCGATGGCATACAAGGTCAGCTCGGACAGCGCATCGTCCGAAAGCTTTTCGCGGACCGTCTCGGGAAGTTTCGCCTTGGCGACCTGGCCACGGGGTGAGATGTTGACCTGGAGCTTGGCGATCGCCTTACCCCCGGCCTCAACCGGGCCAATCTCGCTAACCTCTTCGAAAACCATCCCGAGCCAGTCAATCCGATTGAGATGACGATTGAAACGGAATCGGGCCTTCAGCCGAATCGTGTTCCCAACACCCCTCGAGGCACCGTCAAGCTCCCCGTTCATGTCGATCAGTGCCCGGTCGTCGTCGATTTCGGTCAGTTTGCAGACAATCCGTCCGTCTCGGATCCGGTCCAAGCCGGTCATCGTCGCGGCCGTTTCTTCAGGTACCTCCCATGTGTCTCCCAGCGAAACCGCCTTGTCCGGCAGCAACCGATCCAAAATCAGGCTGTCGACCATCGTCTCGATCAGCTCGAGTTCCTCACGGGTAAGCTCCCCTTCGGGCGAAAAAAGCGTCCGTTCCATCCCGTCGATCTGGACACCGATCAGGGATCGCTCGGGCCGCAGTGTCGGTTTTTGCTCCGTCTTGCCGATTTTGAGGTCCGTCTCGAGCGACTTATAAAACCGGAGCGCCCGCGAGTGCCCCTTCGGCTCTTTGGACAGCGCGACCGTCCGCTCGTAGTAGACTACCTTGCCGGAAAGCTCCATCGGGACCGTGTCGACATCCTCCTTGTCGGTGAATCGAAGGTTCCCCTTCACGTCCATCGAGACCTCGACCCGATCGACCTCCCCGCGAGAACGAGTACTCTCCAGCGTATACGCCTTCGCCAAAGCCGGCGAGGACAAACCGAGCGTGACCAACAAGAACGACGCGATAATCGCACAATTTCGAGACATATTTTCGTGATCCTTCACTTTGTGTATAAGCTTTTTCGCTACATGCGCAAGAAACCGGCGCATGAACTCCCTTACTCGAAAAATCGGCTTGGCAGGGTCATTTGGTTTAGGCAAACTGGACCAGCCATCTAAATCCCTTAAAATGGGGGTGTTCTTGTGCTGGAACCAGGTGTCTCGCCGTGATAAAATAGGGAAGCTCCTACACACCTGCTCTCCCGCACCCCTCAACCCTTCGGCCTACCTATGAATTCTACGAAACCACGGTCAAGCCGTACCTTCCCGCGTCGCCGCCTTTTAAAAACGCTCCCCTTAATAGGCCTTGCCGGTTTGCCGGCGGTCCATCTGCTCGGCAGTGAAACGAAACGAGCGAAGGATCGCAAAATCCAATACGCCGGTTGGCAGGTCGGCATCACGTATCAGACGAAGGAGCCCGGCGGGATGACCCGCGACGACCTGATGCGGCTGCTCGACGAGATGGCCAAACATCGGATGAATCTCTTGAGCCTGATGATGCTCAGCTACGGCGTGTTCGACGCCACTCACGACGGGTATTGCTGGCCGGTGAAAAATCCGAAGCTGAAACCGCTCTGGGACCGCCAA
>JASFHG010000374.1:0-4614 GCA_050123355.1 Planctomycetia bacterium | reverse complement strand
CAGTACCAAGCCGGAATTGGGACTTTTTTGTAGGTGTTCCCACACCACGGAATTAAATAGCTTTGCTATTTTAATAGTGCGGAAGCACTGGTTAAAAAGTCCCTATTCCGGGTCCGTACTACGGTTTTCTCAGCTCTTTCGACCCGGAATAGGGCACGCTTCGCGGCCCAATTCCGGCTTGACGATGTAACTTTAAATATCTGAGACTCAATAGCCGCCGGACATCGTCCGGCGTGTTTTTGAGTGGCAAACGCGACGAACGATGTTCGTCGGCTAAACATGGAAACCCTTCGCCCTACTTGCGTTTTTTCTTTTTCGCTCGGATCTCCAGCAACTCGGCCTTCACTTCTTCTTTGGTGACCGGCTCTTTGATCTCGTCCGGGACGATGCTTTTGCGAAGCGTTTCCACGTCCTTGGCCAGGTTCAGGTGGGGGCGGATGACGTCGAGGAAGATGTCGAAGTCGCGGCGGTTGTAGGCATAGTTCACTCCGGCCAGCGAGACGTAGCGGACCCGTTTCTTCACCGCTTTTTTCAGAAACTCTATCGTTTCATGGACGTAGAGGAACAGGTGGGCCGGGCAGCCGAGCTTCGCTTCGCACGGGTTGATCTGCACCATCATGTTGCGGGCGCCCATCTCGCGAAACTTGCCAACCTGATCCACGTTCAGATAGTGGCTGACGATCGTGCCCGGGTATTGGCTGAGGAGCCAACGGTGCAGCGGCTGGGGGTTTTTCCACTTCCCGCCGATCGAGTCGACGTAGACGAGCACGTCCGGGTTGACTTCCTTCGCCGCCTCGAAGAAGGCCTCCAGGTCGTGGGCGATGGTCGGGGAGTTGCCGAACGCTCCGAACCACTCGATGCTCAGCTTGATGATGTCCGCACGCCGGGCCTTGGGGACCTTGGGTCCGAGCCACGTTTCGAGCCATGCCTTGAAATGTTCCTTGTCGCGGGTTTTCGGCAGGCCGACCGGTTCGATCGAGACCATCAACCCTTTTTCGTGTGCGTATTCGATGATCTGGAAAAAGGTATCGGCCAGTTTCGGATTGAGGCCTTTCGGTTCGAACAGGCGTCCCTGGGCGGTGCGGGTGTCGTCGCCCATACAGAAGACGTTGAACGCTTTCAGGGCGACCGCTTCGTCGACCCAGCCCTTCATCCGCTTGACGTCCCAGACGAAGTATTCATAGTGAGGGTAGAGCATGAACGAGTGGCATCGATGCCCTTCCAGGTAGATTTTCTTCAGCGCGTCGTAGCATTCGGGTCCCGACGCGTCGGCCCAAACTTGGAACTCGGAAAGCACGATGAATTTTTCCGGCGCGGGCGGTTCTTTCGCGGAAGCCGGTTCGTTGGCCGAGACGGTTGCAAACAAAAGAGACGACAAGATCAGGCATCGTAGCATGACGGTTTCTCCTCAATGGAAAGGCAGGTGATTGGGAGGGGGAGTGTGGGGAGGACAAGCCAAAAGGGGTTTCGTCCATTTGCGAGCCCCTGGCCCTCGAGCCCCTGGCCCTCGAGCCCCTGGCCCTATTGTACCGATCCGGACTGCGAGATGCCAGCGTTTTGCCTCTACTTACGACAAGAATTCTGTTAGCCCGGCCGCCTGCGACCGGTTTTTTTGGGGAATCCCGTCGCAGGCGACGGGGCTAACATTTTAAAAAATAGGTTTTCGGATAGGCTCTTAGTGCGGCACCGCTTTGGAAAAAACGTTCATGACCACCACGCCGCAGACGATCAGGGAGATGCCGATGATCGCTGCCAAGTCGAGCTTTTGCTGGAAGAGGAGCCAGCCGACCACCGAGACGAGCGCGACGCCGAGACCGGACCAGATCGCGTAGACCACGCCGATCGTCATTCCTTCCTTGAGCGTCAATGAGAGGAAAAAGAAGGCCAGGCCGTAGCCGATCACGACCAGCGCCGAAGGCCAGAGCTTGCTGAAGCCGTCGCTCGACTTCAACGCCAACGTGGCGACCACCTCGGAGACGATCGCCACGGCGAGAAAGGTCCAAATTTTCATAAGACGGTTCCTTCCTTTTTCATAATGTTAGGCTTCCCAAATCTCGGGTTCCATGGGGTTTTCGGGGTTCGCTCCGCAAAGCTCGATGCGGCTGGGGGTCACTTCGATCAGAGCGTAGTTCGGATCGTCGGGGCCTTCAAAGTAGTTGCCGAGCATCTCGTTCCAAGCGGCACGGAGTTTTTCTTTGTCTTGGATAAGTACGGCGGTCCCTTCGATCTGGACATACGGCGATTGCGATGCCGCGAGCGAGGCACCGGCCGTGATGTGGACCGCCGGGTTGGCCGCGATGTGTTGGACCTTGCGGGCGGTGGCGCAGGTGGCGAAAGAGACCGTCAAGGTTTCGGGGTTGATCGTCGCCATCACGTAACGCACCCACGGCTTGTTTTCGGGGGTCACGGTTGCGAAGGAGCCGAGAAACGGAGTATCGAGACAGTTGAGAATTTTTTGTTTGAGATCGGACATGGAGGTGGTTCCTTTTTATGCGGTTGAGGTTTTGACGTGTTAAAAGTGAAATTGGTGGCCAATATAGACCACGATTTCCGTTAAAAATAATATGCGCTTCCCTCAAAAAAGCAAGTGAAAAGCTAGGAGGGTTCCCAAACTTCCGGGTATTGGAGTGCCGGGTGACGCGTGCCCCAAAGCTCGATGCGACTGGGGCGGATCTCGATCAGGCCGTATCGAGGGTCGTCCGGGCCGGTGAAGATGTCGGTCGCAATGTCACACCAGAAGATGTGACGTTCTTTTCGGTCGTCCACCAGCTTGGCGGTTCCCGCGATTTGGACAAAAGGGCTCGTCCCGGCGATGTCGGTTTCGCCCGCCGTCAGGTGGACTTTCGGGTGCCTCTTGATTTGCTCGACTTTTCGAGCGTTGGCAAACGTCGCGAAACGGATGGTCAAGTCGGTTTGGTCGGCGATCGCGACCACGTAGCGCACCCAGGGTTCTCCATCTTCGGTAATCGTGGCAAACGCACCGAGAAACGGCTTACCGATGATGTCGAGAATTTTTTCTTTCAGATCAGACATGGCATGCTCTCCTAGCGATTTTTATACCGTTGTTTATTGAGTCTCAGGTATTTAAGTTACATCATCAAGCCGGAATTGGGCCGCGAAGCGTGCCCTATTTCGGATCAAAGGAGTTGTGATGAACCGCACTACGGACCCGGAATAGGGACTATCGTCCCAATTCCGGCTTGACACCATTTAAACTCAACGAACGATGTTCGTCGGCTAAACTTCTTCACCCAAGCCGTCCGCGATAGGCCCAGAGGCCGAGCGCCGGGTTGCCGATGTAAAAAATCTCTTCGCCGTCCGGCATGGTGTTCCAACCCTCTTTCAAGGTTTCGGGATTGTAGCGGGCGGTCATCTCGTTGAAGTCGGCGTACCGATACCCGACCCCTTCCACCTCTTCGCGAGTCAGCTTGTCCGGGCCGGGACAGTAGGTGATCGAAAACCGGCCTTCCGACGAGCCGTGGATCAAGTGCGCGGCGGCCGACAGGTTGTTCGGCAGGTCGTCGGTCTCTTGGACGCATTTCATGATGTACGGCGTGTCGCGGTAGCCATATTTTCGGATCATCTCGTCGATCTGCCGGTCCTCGCCGAACGTGCCGACCGCCGGTGCCAAGACGATCAGCTCGCCATCGTCGGCGATCGCCATCCGCGTGCGATAGACCGACTTGTTGCCGAGCCACGTGCTGTGGAATTCTTCCGGGTCGAGATAGACGACCATCTTTTTCGGCTCGCGATCGAGGATCGTGAAGTTGACCTCGACCGACAGCTCGGCCGCTCGTTCGAAACACTCGACGTCGTCGCCGATGAACAGCCCGCGCATGCAAAGGCTGCCATCGTCGCGCGGGCCGATGACGGTTTGGATGAACAGCAGCGGCAAGTGTTGGCAGAAATGGTCCTGGGCGTAGTTGAGGATCCGGCGTAGCGGCGTGTCGGCGCGGCCCATCATCCGCTCCATGCCGTAGGCGGCGCCGATGAAGTGGCTTTCGTTGATCCCTTCCGAGCCGCCGGTGCCGACGAACAGGTTTTTGTTGTAGTTGGCCATCCCGATCACTTCGTGCGGGACGACCTGGCCGATCGAGACGATCAGATCGTGGCCCCCTTCCCAGACGAGCCGGTTCAGTTGGGCCGGCCACGGGCGGTCGTAGATCCCTTCGGTCGCTTCGGCGACAAATTCCGACGGGACGGTGCCGATCGTGACGACGTCGTTTCGCCAGTCGTGTGGCCGGATCAGCGATTTGGGCAGCGTCGGGAACATCTTCTCCAACTGCCAGTCGGGCATCGGGACGTGGGTGCCCAGCGCCGGCATGACATCTTTCAATCGGTCGCCGTAGTAGTCGTGCGTCATGCAGGTGAGCGGCCCGGCCATGCTGTTGAAGCGCGTGAAGTCGGGCGGCAAGGCGAGCACTTTTTCTCGCGGCCCGAGTCGATCGTAGACCGCGTTTAAGGCGGCACGCATATCGGCTTCGGTCAGCTCGGTGGTCGGCGACCCCTCGGCAAAATAGAGCGACATATAAGAAAAATCCTTGAGTGGTTATAAGTTGTAGTGGTTTATTGAATCTCAGGCATTTAATGTTATAAATTTGGTAAGTGTTTATG
>JASFHG010000373.1:0-4625 GCA_050123355.1 Planctomycetia bacterium | reverse complement strand
TAGGAAGTTTTTTGGGGAAATGTTTCCCTATTACTATTAGTGAGCGTTAAATCGCGGACATAAAGTCACGCGGCTAACGGAACCGGTTTTAGATAGAAACGTTTATACTCGTTCAAAATTAATGCAAAAATGAAAAATACTCCCACGCTCGTTCTTGGTACCGGCAATCGTAAAAAGGGGATCGAGCTGATCGCGCTGTTCGGACCGGTTGGGCTGAACATCAAGACGCTGGCCGATTTTAATAACGCGATCGACGTCGAGGAGACCGGCACGACGTTTGCCGAAAACGCGGCACTGAAGGCAACCGAACAAGCAAAGCACCTGGGCTGCTGGGTCCTGGCCGAGGATAGCGGGCTGGCGGTCGACGCGCTCGACGGCGAGCCGGGGGTCTTTTCCGCCAGATATTCGGGCGAGGGTGCCACGGACGAGAAGAACAACGCGTTGGTGCTCGAAAAGATGGAGGGGGTCGCAACCGAGCGGCGGCGTGCCCGGTTCATCTGCCACATGACCCTTTCCGATCCGACCGGAACGGTACGTGCCGAGACGGAAGCGTTTTGCACCGGCCGGTTGCTGACCGAGCTGCGAGGAACGCACGGCTTTGGCTACGACCCGATGTTCGAGATCGTCGAGTATCACCGGACGTTTGCAGAACTGGGCCCGGCCGTGAAGCGGTGTCTAAGCCACCGTGCCCGGGCCGCCAGACAGCTCATTCCAGAATTGATGCGTCTGGTCGACTCGGGGCAGTTTTAAAAGTTAGCAGCGGGGCTTGCCCCCGCATACTTGACTTTTTTACGGAACGATTTTAACGCGGGGACAAGCCCCGCCGCTAACGGAAGTCGTTTCTACTCTTTCACGCGTTCGATGTATTCACCGGTTCGGGTGTCAACGCGAATCATATCGCCCATCTCGACGAAGGAGGGGCATTGGATCTCGGCACCCGTCTCGACCTTGCACGGCTTGGTAACGTTGGTCGCCGTGTTGCCCTTCGCACCCGGCTCGCAGTATTCGACCGTCAGCACGACATGATTCGGCGGCGTCAGCGTGATGGGGTTGTTGTTGAATAGGACCATGCTGCAGTTCATGCCTTCTTTGAGATACTTCCACGCATCGTCGACCTGCTCGGCCGTCAGTTCATGCTGCTCGTAGCTTTCGTTGTCCATGAAAACGAACTGCTCACCTTGGCGATAGAGATATTGAGCATCGATTTCTTCGATCTCGGCCGCTTCGAGCGATTCACCACTCTTGTAGGTTCGGTCGAGCACCGTACCGCGGAGCAGGTTCCGAAGCTTGCATTTATAGAGTGCTTGCCCTTTGCCCGGTTTGACAAAGTTGCACTCGATCATCAAATAAGGATCACCTTCGATTTGGACTTTCAGACCTTTGCGAAAATCGCTTGTATTGTAATTTGCCACAATAATTTTCCTATATTCTTGAGGTTACGGAATCGTAATATATTTTTTGTCCGGTTCTGATCTGGTACGATAGGGATCATGAACCAAAATGTGTGTCAAATGAATTTGGACTGGCAGTTGATCCTTGCGGGAGCGGTGCGTGATCCGGCAGAATTGTGTCGCCGGCTTGGCCTGTCGACCGAGGCGGTGGACCTGGCGACCGATTTTCCGGTGCTGGTGCCGGAACCGCTTCTGGACCGTATCGAGCCCGGCAATCCGACCGATCCGATCCTGTTGCAGGTGCTCCCCCGGAAAGAGGAACGGGATGCCTCTCCCGAGTTCACGACCGATCCGGTTGGCGAGAATGAGATTCTCAGCCCGGACGGCACGCTATCCAAATATCGTGGACGATCCCTCATCGTAACAAGCCAAACGTGCGGCGTCCACTGCCGTTTCTGTTTTCGACACCACTTACCCCCCTGTAGTGCGGCAAAAAACGATCCCGAGCCCATTTTTGCGAATCCGGAACAGGCGGCGGCCCATTTCGAGGCCGATCCGACGCTGCACGAGGCGATCCTCAGCGGCGGCGACCCTCTGATGATGGAAGACGAGCGGCTCGGGGCGTTCATCGAGCGGCTCGATCAGATTGAAAGCCTGCGACGGATCCGAATCCATACCCGGCTGCCGATCGTGATCCCCCAGAGGGTGACGGAGCGGCTGGTCGAGATACTCCGCGACGGTCGAACGCGACGGGTGGTCGTGCTGCACGTGAACCATCCGAACGAGCTGGACGCGGCGGTTGCTCGTGCGATAACGCAATTGGGCCAGGCCGGTGTCACTTTGTTCAGCCAGTCGGTCCTCCTGCGAGGGATCAACGACACCGAGCCGGTTTTGGCTGAACTTTTTGAACGACTCGTCGACTTAGGAGTCACGCCTTACTATCTCCATCAGCTCGATCGCGTGGCGGGAGCGGCCCATTTCGAAGTGGATACGAACGTCGGCCGCGAGTTGATCGCCCGTCTCCGCGACCGTTTGCCTGGTTATGCGGTCCCGCGTTATGTCCGCGAGGTGCCCGGCGCGGCGGGGAAGGTAGTGCTTTTATAATAGAACCAAAATAGAGGCTGTCGCCTCAATTTCGGCTTGGACAACACACTTCGTCATTGGAAATTCAATATTCGACATTCTGCGGTTCTTCCCCCTCTTTCCCCCCAAAAGGATGTCTGTTATTATAGAAGAAGTTCGTTCTTATCCCTAACCAAGCGTTGCGATCATGTCAGTGGAAGTACCGTCGTCAGAAATGGAAGATCTTGAGTTGGTCCGGCTCTCGAAGTCGGGCGACTTTCGGGCGTTCGAGATCCTTGTCGAACGATACGAGTCGCGGCTCTTCACTCACGCCATGCGATTGGTACATCGTCAGCACGATGCCGAGGAGGTCGTTCAGCAGACGCTTCTGAGTCTGGTGGAGCATCTCGGTTCGTTTCGAGAGGAAGCCAGTTTCTATACCTGGCTGACTCGGATTACAACAAATCATGCCTTTTCTTTGCTTCGGAAACGTCTAGGGAAGCCTACCGTTTCGCTGACCGAAAACGAAGACGTCGAACGCCAACTGACCGACACGGAATCCGAATGCCCGGTAGAGATCGCGTCGAATCGCGAGGCAGGCCAGCTCCTGACCAACACGCTCGACGAGCTCGATCCCAAGTACTCGCTCGTCTTTGTACTTCGCGACCGGGAAGGGTTCACGATCCAAGAGACGGCCGAGGCACTCGACATCAGCCCGGAGAACGTCAAGGTCCGCTTGCTCCGTGCCCGTGAGATGGTTCGAGAACGGTTCTCCTCCCTCTTTGCCACGGAATAGCTGCTTGCAAGATGGTACCGATCATAACATTTCGACAAGATCTAGCGACAGGGTATGGTGGGCTGAGCGACTGGAAGATTTCTGTTGGTCCCGAAGGGGAATGTGTTATTGCCCCGCGAAGCCAACGCTCGGTATGGATCTTGGGGTTGGTTTTGATGGCTGGTATCTGTTTGGTGATATGGTTTTTTCCTCAAATCCCCTTGTCTTGGAAAGTGAGCATGAGTTTCATCGGGGGCATGGCGTGCGCGGCGATAGTTGCGTTATTGATATGGTTTGATCGTACACAACAACGGCTGGGCCCCTGTATCATTTTGACCGAAAAGGAAATTCTGTTACGTGATGATCGGCGTATTGATTTCGAGAAGTTTGAGTCTTTCGGTACTTTTAGACAGTGGGAAAAGTGGGACCAATCTGAAACTACCTATCTAACATTAAAGTGTCTGGACGGCGAGGAACTGGAGATTTTACGTTCTCATTGCCGTGGTCATGTTGAAAAGATAAAAAAGACACTTGAAAAATGGGTAGAAGAAAATCGGGAACAGTAAAAACAGGGTGCCTGCCCACGATTAACGACCGGTTTTTGATTTCTGAGATAGGCCCTTCGTCAAACCTTAACGATAAAGCTTGGGGTCCTTTCGCCAATCTTTTTCTTTATCGTGGGCCCACGCTTTGACGCGAGGTCGTCGCTCGCGAAGCCGGACCGATTCGACGCCCAGATAGTTATTCGTCGATTTGGAATTTTTGCCGATACATTCCAGGCGAAGCGTACACTCGCCCGGCTCGGGCCAGAAATCGAGAAGGTGCCAATCCCAGGCCATGGCCGTCGGACTATACAGATCGATCTTCCGTGGCAACTCGACGCCATTGAGAAATGCTCGATATTTCCCATAATCGGGTGCTTTCGTCATGGCCAACACCAACCGCCGAGGTTCTTTTTTACCGGTAACGGTAAAGGGGATCTCCAGCGTGGCTCCCTTTTCGGTCGTTGGCTTGAAGAAGAGCTGTCCCTTGGGATAAATATCGGATTTTTGAATATAGGCTTTCGCGTCTTTGGCTTTGAACTTTGCATCGCGGGCCATGTAGACCACCGGGTCCAGACTCGGCAGGATCCGCTCGGACGCATCGGGAACACGTGCCTCGAACGTCGGTGTGCCGGTCTGATACCAAAACGCGACACTCGAGTAATCATCTTGGCGTTCGTTCCAACTGGTGGATTTATAATCCGGATTCTCGTCCGGCGACATCCATCCCCAGTGCTCGATGGTCACGCGAATTGCCTTGTTGAAAACGATCGGGTCGTGCAGGTGCCATCGATACGAACTGACATGGCCGCCCGGCCCACGTTGATCAAAATAAGGAGTCCCGAAGTTGGGGGT
>JASFHG010000372.1:0-4627 GCA_050123355.1 Planctomycetia bacterium | reverse complement strand
GCGGTTTCCCCCGCCCGACTTCACGGATCACAAACTGCCGACATCCACGTTCCAGATGCCGCATGAAGGGCCGGGGACCGACGTGCTGCCGATCGTCATGCTCGTGCTCGGGCTGATCGTCGCTACCTGGTGTGCCGTGGGCTTTCCCAATAAAACGGTCCGTCGTCGACGTGGTCGAAGCAGGGCCGGGCTGATTGTCGTCGCGATCGTGTCGCTCGTCTACTTCGGGTTTATTCGCGAGGGGTGCATCTGTGCGATCGGGGCGATTCAAAACGTGTCGCTCGGGCTGGCTGATTCGAGTTACGTCGTCCCGATCACGGCGATCATTTTCTTCCTGCTGCCTGTCGGGTTCGCCATTTTCTTCGGCCGGACGTTTTGTTCGGGCGTCTGTCCGCTGGGGGCACTGCAAGAGGTGGTTCTGCTGCGCCCGGTTCGTGTGCCGCGAGTGGTGGACCATGTGCTCGGCCTGATCCCGTTTCTCTACCTGGGGCTCGGTGTCGCGTTGGCCGCCTCGGGCACGGCCTTTTTGATTTGTCGTTATGACCCGTTTGTCGGGATCTTTCGCATGGCCGCTCCGTTCGGGATGCTGGTGTTCGGCATCGGTCTGTTGCTGATCGGTCTGTTTGTCGGGAGGCCCTATTGCCGCTACCTTTGCCCGTACGGTGCTCTGCTGGGGATTTTCAGCCGTTTTGCGAAGTGGCGGATTTGTATTTCACCGAGCGAGTGTGTACAGTGCCGCCTGTGCGAGGAGTCGTGTCCCTACGGCGCGATCCGCGAGCCGACCGTCGACCGGCCGCACAACCAACTACACGGTGACCGGCGCCGCCTCATCGTGGCACTTTTGTCGCTTCCCGTTTTACTGGCCGTTTTTACTTACCTCGGCTATCGTAGCACGGCCTGGTTCGCGCAGCTTGATCCGGTGATCACGACGGCCCAAGTGGTCCACGACGCCGAATCGAAAAAAGATGCATTGTCAGAAGATGCATTGTCAGAAGATACCTTGCTCACGGAACCGGCGATCGAGAAAAAGATCAGCACGCTCGATCGGACCGAGTTTAAAGAGGAAGACACGCTCCGCGCGTTTTACGAGTCGGGCGTGCCGGTCAAAACGCTCTACGCCTCGGCCACCGTGCGACTGGACCGTTTGACGATCGCTTGTACGTGCTTCGGCGTTTGGGTTGCGTTGGTGATTGGAGTAAAGCTGATCCGGCTGTCGATCCGTCGTCGTCGGACCGACTATCTCCCGAACCCGATCACCTGCGTCGCCTGCGGCCGCTGCTTCCGCGACTGCCCCGTCGAGCGGGAAGAAGTGTAGAATCGCTTTCTTTTAGCCGCCGAGCTTGTTCGGCGTTCTTTTTTAAGATTCAACGTAAATCTTGTTGGACACTTGTGGTTTCTCAAAAAATCCCCTCGCCTGGATGGTTCGAGGCGAGGGGATCGGATCATTTAGGAACGACTTTTTTCAAGCCGTTCTTTTTAGAAGCAGTTTCATAACTTCCTGGCATCCCATATCTTGTGGTTGATCCTTCGGATGACCACAAGATGCTGTATGAAAACGGAACGACTTTGAGTTATGAAACCGGTTCTAGGGAAATGATTGAGTTATTTCTTGCGGCGGCTTCCCAGTACCATGCCCATGCCAAGAGCAATGGTCAGCAGGACCAGCGTGCTCGGTTCGGGGACGTTGTGGAAGACCGAAACGTCGCTGTTGAGCGGTGCTCCATATTCGTCATAGGGATAGGGGTTGCCGTTGTCGACCAGTACCGATTCGATCCAGTTGCTGATCTTCAGCGAGGTGGTTCGGTTCAGGAAGAGGTCGGCGTCTGAAGTAATCACGCCATAAAGAGGATCTTCCTCATAGATGCCCATGCCGGTTACGGAGAAGGACAAAACTCTTGTCTGGGATTTTCCAACCGGGATATCGCCAAAATCATAGGTTGGGACCAGGTAAGCACCGGTGGGGTTCAATTGTTCCGGATTGTCCGGTGTCCAACAGTACCACCCCAGCTCGTCAATGTTTTCGGCGATGATTAGTGGATCTACCATCGTATACGGATCGGTGATGACTGCTCCCGAGTTCGTGGCGTTTTTGTACCAGGCGTCGAACGAGGGGAAGTCGACAGCGAATTCGACAGCCAGCTTGGTGTCGTATAACGTTCCGCGATATTGGTCAATGTCGTTTGTCAGTTGTTCGCCATGGCTATTGATACCCGGTACCCATTCACCTTCACCCGGGGTGTCATTTTTGATGGTCGCAATGACATCGAACCCTATAATATTGCCATTGGACGCATCAAATCGAATATTTGACGAGTAACCGGTAATGGCAAAGGAGCCGGCAAACCCGCCGCCACTGTCGAGAACGTCTTCATTGTAGACATTGTCATAAAATTCGTGGGTACGATACTCTTCGGTTCCATCCATGTTCAGGAACCATTGACCTTGGGTGGCGTGTGGGTCATGTTGAGGACCGGTCCAGCTCGGATCGGGCACGACGGCTGGTTGAATCAGTTTGCCGATATAAAGGCTAGGAGCCGCGAAGGCGAAATTGGCGATAAGCAAAACGGTCAAGATGCTCAAATAGAACTTTTTGGTATTCATTGAAACTCTCCTGTTGAAAAATTGGATAAATAAAAGTTTGATCAAATAGTAAAAAGTATTTTCATACAAATAATTTTTCGAGTCGTTTTCCCCAGAGAGAAGATCGAACTATTTCTTCCGGCGAATTTTCATCGCCAGGCCCATGCCGAGCGCGAGCGTCAGCAAGACCAGTGTGCTCGGTTCCGGCACGTTGTGGAAGACCGAAACGTCGCTGTTTAGCAGCATTTCATCTACGCCATAGGGATAGGGAGTGCCCGGATCGATGACCAGATTTTCGATCCAGTTGCTGATCTTCAGCGAGGTGGTTCGATTCAGGAAAAGATCTTCATCGGAAAGAAGAACCTCGTAGCGAAGATCGTTGGGCGTGATGCCTCCTTGGACGCTGAAATGAAGGGTTCTCGTGACGGATTGTCCCGGCAGAATATCGCCGAAATCGTACGTGGGGACGAGGTAATCGCCATTCGGGGCCAGGCCGGCTTCATTGTCCGGTGTCCAGCAGTACCAACCCAGTTCGTCCACTTCCTCGGCAATGATCAGCGGATCGACGAGCGTGTACGGAAGGGTGATCGCCGCTCCCGCCAAATTATTTCTCCAAGCGTCGAACGAGGGGAGGTCGACCGCAAATTCGACAGCCAGCTTGGTGTCGTAGAGCGTTCCTTTATACTGTTGTTGTGTGCTGAGGAATTCGCCATGGCTATTGGTTCCAGCTCGCCAGGGTTCGATACTGGGGGTGTCGTTGGTGATGGTCGCATCAATATCAAAAGCGATAATATTGTTCATGGCGTCCATCAGAACGTTCGTGGATTTGCCAACAATGGCAAAGGAGCCGGCAAACCCGCCGCCACTGTCGAGAACGTCTTCATTGTAGACATTGTCATAGAACTCGTTGGTACGATACTCTTCGGTTCCATCCATGTTCAGGAACCATTGACCTTGGGTGGCGTGTGGGTCATGTCGAGGACCGGTCCAGCTTTGGAAGGGCTGGACGCCTGTGGAGCTTAGCTTTGTGATGTCGAGGCTGGGGGCTGCGAAAGCGAGATTTGCAATGAAGCAAACGACCGAGACACTTACAAGCGTCATGAGGAAAAACTTTTTCGTACTCATAGTAGACTCTCCTTTTGAAAAAAAGAAACACAAATAAATCACGATACAATACAATTCGGGCTGCTCTATGGATGAGATGGTCGCTCATGGACATAGGAGCCTGTTCCGCTTCTGTCGCCGGAACGAGCGCGTATCCATAACCTAAGTGCTTTGGTTTCCATGCAGCATCTTCTGATCATGTAAAGGGCCGATCATAAGATGAAGGTATAGAATGCGGGCAGTTATGAAATGGGATTGAAAAGCTTCCCGGGTACCGGACGTAAGCGACGACACGGAACGCATCACCTTTCCAAAAGACCCTTTGCCCTCCTGCAGTAAGATCTTTTTTGAGTCAATTGTTGAAAAGCGGATCGAGATTCAAAGCGAAAAGCCACTAAGGCCGAAAGTTTTTTGCAACCTGTTCTTGTAACTTTGTCTCATTGAAGCCCAATCTCGAGTCTGACCCATCGCCCTTATCGTACCCATCACGGGAAGCTGCGACAACCCCCTGATAGTAATGGTTTTCTTGTTTTTGGGTCAACAGCAGTTTTTGGAGGATCTACTTTATGAGTAAAAGGTTACGATGAATACATAAATATTCGAGAAAAACTGTCGGGTCAATTAGTATGCTTCTATAGAGTGGTGTGTTGGTTCTTTTTGACCAGACAATAAGAATGATTCGAAAGTATGCTAAAAAGGCCTGAGGGATTGAAGGGATCGTAACCGAAGTGTTATAATTATGCCTCGCGTCTTACTTGCGCAGGATTCCGACAATACGTTGTCGACCGCGGTTTTTAATGCATGTTTCGGCTTGCGAAAAACGGTTTCCTAAACTCGAAACGTTTCCGAAAATTTTTTTGACGTCTTGTGGACATCTGAAAATTCACCATGAGACAGGAAATGTCGGGGGGTTATGAAGTCGATTTTCAAAGCGGTCACAACC
>JASFHG010000371.1:0-4637 GCA_050123355.1 Planctomycetia bacterium | reverse complement strand
TTCCATGCCATCGCGTGTTGGAGCTGGGTGGCAAAAAAGGAAAGTATGTCGGAGTGTTCTTGCATCTCGACTGGCCATTGGAGGGCTGGTGGGGCGAAGGGGATTGGCTCATCTGGTCTGACGAAAAGGGTTGGCCGCCCTCCTATCATGGCACGGGCAGCGAGGAGTATTTCAACTCGGGCTGGTGCCTGTTCGACAACAAGGCGGTTTCCGGAATCATCAAACCACCCAAGATGCGGCCTGGCCATGTCGGTGTGTATTCCTATCACCTCAATGACAGTTTCCCCTTTGAGAAGAATTTCGGTATTTTCGTCGAGATCATGCCGTGGTCGATGTATCGTGCCAACGAAAAAACGCCTCACACCTTCTGGCGCAGTACCGCGTATTGGTATGAATTTCCATTATCAAAAGTTCTTGTCGAGTAATTTATTGATCGTTGCATTTCTAATGATCCCTTTGCAACCGCAAAGTGCGGCTGTTCCAGCCAGACTTTGCTAAGTCCTTGGCATTAGAAAGGTTCATTATAGTGCTGGCAAGATAAAATGAACCGTGCCCGCGTTGCATCGTATAAATGGTAGTGAAAATCGTTCCCAATAGCGGCAGTTTCACTATAAGCAAGCGTTTTTGTGCTGCTTACATGCAAGCTCAATTTATCCGGCCAGAGCAATAAATATGCAAGGGTCAATATATTGCCATGGCTATAAAATATTTAGACAGGATGAACAGGATAGGCTCTTGTTGAATTTGGGGAAATCAAACGATTTTTGTCTCTCTTGTGAATTGGTTTGTAAGGCAGACGTTTTACTCGGTTTTTGCTCCCACGCCGACAAGTATCAGCGTGTATTTATAGGCGTCGGAACCCCAAAAGTCCTTGGGGTCGGCACCGAGTCGGGGGAGGAGGATCTCCAAGGCGTGTGTTTCGCGGTTTTCGAGCAACGAAAAGTTGGACAGTTGGAGCTTCGCCGATTCGCCGTCACGTCGTGTGTCGATCAGTGTGACGGTATTTTTCTTCAAGGCCACCTTCTGCTCGTCCATCTCGGCGATCACGAGCGGGTAGCGGGGCGAGTTGCCCTTGGCCGGGTGAGGTGAGAGGTTGCCTATCCAATAAAGCTTGCCTGTCTGGCTGTGGCGGATCAATCGGTGGTAGCTCGACGGTGAATAGAATTGTGTGCCGTCGTCGTAGGTAAGCTCGCGAGGGGGACCGATCGTCTTGCCGCCGTCGGTCGAGATCGTGTATCGCTTTCGGCCCGGCTGCTGTTTCGAATTCAGGCGGACGTTCGAGCAACGATAGATCGTCAACAGCCGACCGTCTTTCAACTCGGCGACAGCCGGTTCCGACAGCCCTCGTGACGACACATTCCGCGGTACCCAAACCACGTTGCTCGATGTCCAGTCGTATTTTTTGGTTTTGGCATTCCACCGGCCCACGAAGTTGTTTGCTCCCCCATAGCGGCCGTGTGCCGGCGTGCCTTTGAAGCCGGGCGGGATTTTTTCGGAGTTCAAATCAGGGGCGTCGTCTGGGACGTGACAGCATGACCCGGCCAGTAGCAGCGATCCGTCTTGTCGGGGACAAATATTCTGGCAGGGGTAGCACGAGTTGTGTTCCAGGAAGTCTTTTTTGAACGGATCATCCGGATCGAAGTCGCTTCCCTTTTCGTAACGTAATAAATATGGCTCGCCCCAGGTGCGGCCGTTGTCGTGTGAGAGGCGGATGAAGCAGTGGTTGTAATAAATTCCTTTATGTTTTGTCTGACGAAGCCATATGGCGACCATCGCTTTCGAAGCCGGGTCGTAAGTGGCCGCGAACATCCCCCAGCAGATCCGCGTGCCATTGACGTGGGTGATTACTTCGTCGATCGGTTCGAAGTCGGACCAGGTTCGCCCGTTATCGGTCGAGCGTCGTTGTTTCGGTTTGTAAGGCGTGTCGCTCGACGACATGTACGACGCGGTTTCTTCCAGCTCAAGCCCCGGCCCCATATACCGCTGGCCCACGAACATGGCCACCTTCGGCTTGGGATGGGCACGGTACAGCTCCCGCTTCACGGTAGCAATCGGCCGGTTGACTTCCCATGGCAGCGGTTCCGCCGAGTAACAGAACCAACCAATCCAAAAGCAAAACGCTCCACTTAAAAAAACGGGAATTCGCATGATCGTGAGCCTTAAAAAAGAGGAAGAAGGGAGGTGGGATAAATAGGCGGTACAGAAACGGAGGCGCAGTCACCGCGACGTATTATCGTGGTGCTTTCCGTATGATAACACTTTGGGCGGCCAATTGCAACTATATGTTCATCTATATGGCCCGATCGAGATTGGGTATTGGAAAGCTTTTCCGGGGGCCCGTTTAGAACTGCCAGTTGATGCCGCCGAGGACTTCGGATTGGACTTCATACTCGGGCGAAGCGGGTACCAGGGTTTCGCGGCTGTATTCCAGGTGCGATTGATCCAATAGATTGCGGCCGACCACGAACAGCTCGAAATTTTTTCGGGGACGCCAGGCCAGACGCACGTCGGCGACGAAATAGTTTGGTACATCGCTGAAGCTGGGGGTACCACTGGCACTGGCGGGCACAAAGAGACGGTCGACGTAGCGGCCCACGAAATCAACGTGCCATTGCTCGCTTAAGTCGCCGGACAGCCAGAGGGTAAATTGGTTCCTCGGGTTTTCGCCGGCGTTGTAACGAGCGACTTCGTTTGAAGGTATGTGTAGGTGCATGCTGAGGAAGCTGTAGGTCCCGCGCAATTTCCATCGTTGGTTGAGCGTATAGCCGGACGACAATTCAAAGCCGTAGGTTTCGCCGGTGCCGCCGTTGGCGAGCTCACCACTCAAAACGAGTGCCGGCCAACCGGCCGGTGTCAAGATGGGATTGTAAGCGGCATTGTTAAAGGTGTAGACGTTTTCGTATTTATTGAAAAAGAGAGCCAGATCCCAATAGAAAGCTTCGGTCGGTTGCACGCGGATGCCCGCCTCATAGGCGATCACGTCTTCGCTACGAATGCCGGAGTTGCCGAGGGCTTGCGTGAATACGGGCATGGGGCCGAGCATTCCGGCAGTCGGCCCCATAAAATTCATGGCTACGTCGCCAAAGGTTGGCGTTTGAACGGCGCGCGAGATTGACCCCCAGATGCAGTGCCGCTTGCTGGGTGTCCAGAGCAGTCGGACGGACGGCTGAAACTCGAAACCGGTGTAGTCGTTGTGCTCGAACTTCGAGCCGGCGACAAAGTAGAGAAGGTCGTCACGCAGGGTGATCTGATCTTGTATGAAATAGCTGAACAGGTTGTCTTGTCGATGTGTCGGGTTGTAGGCGAGACCGAACGGATATCCATTGACGGTCATTTTCGTGTTTCGATAGCCGCAACCACAGATCACGTCGTGACGGTCGCCCCACGGAAAGCGATACTGATAGTCGAGGTCGAAGATCCCGATGAACATGTTGAAGTTCGAATTCAGGTCGTCTCGCGTGTTTTGGCTATAGTAGGTTTGAAATGCCCAGTCGGTTTCGTCGTCGATCGTGCGAGTCCACCGATACAGGAGGTTACCGTCGGCGTTGTGGTCGTTTTGGGTGCTCCGTAACGTAAAGGGGCGCGAGCGGTAGACGTCCGAAGGAGTTCCGCCGGGTAACAAGTTTTCATAGCGGCTATAGCCGTTGTAATAATCGCCCTGGAAGGTCATCGCATCGTTGCGATCGGCTTTCCAGTCCATGCGAAAACCGGTTTGAGCTACTTGCTGGCCGTTTTCCGACGGAGGGATTACCGCTTTGTCGGCACCGTTCTCGAACCACATGCCGTAGATTCGGTAGTGGGCGTTGGACCCCAACCGGCCGCCGTAGCGGACGATGTTCTGGCCCAGGTGATGCGTGCCCGCGCTGCCTCGATAGTAGCCACCCTGTGTGTCGGCCGCACTTTTGGTGAGGATGTTGATCACGCCGTTGACCGCGTTGGCCCCCCAGATCGTCCCGCCGGGGCCTCGGATCACTTCAATCCGCTCGACGTCCTCGAGGACGACGTTCTGGCTGTCCCAGTAGACTCCGCCGAACGTGGGCACGTAAACGGTTCGGCCGTCGATCTGCACGAGGAGCTTTCGAGAATAGTAGTTGGTAAATCCTCGGATCGAGATGGACCAGCGCGTACCGTCGATTCGGGCGACGCTCACGCCCGGGGCCAGTCGCAAGGCTTCGGGGATGTTTTGCGCACCGCTACGGCGGATCATCTCGTTGGTGATGACGAAGACCGCCGCCGGCGATTTGCCCACCGAGCTGACCGTTCGCGAAACGGTCGATACTTCCATATCCAATGACGGCGCGAAAACTTTGGCTTTCGTGAGCTGATCGATATCCATATCCAGGATATCCGGCTCCTCTTCCTCGCCTGACGCGGTATTGGATGGGGATAACTCCGGAGCGATCGGGTCGGGCCCCGGTTCGTAAAGAGGCTTGGGTCCCTGCGCAAAGATCGCCGAAGGTAGCAGGCCCAATGTCATGGTAAGTGCCAAAGAAACGATAACCGAATACCCCGCCGGCCGCATCTTCATAATATACTTCTCACCTGATAAACCGCAGTCGCCCTGCTTCAACTGTATGTAAACTGTTTCTGAGCAATACTTTATGAGATAAGGATTGCTCCCGCGAGTTGAGATTCCT
>JASFHG010000370.1:0-4638 GCA_050123355.1 Planctomycetia bacterium | reverse complement strand
CCCGATTGCGGCCGATTATCAGTTACTCGGTAACGGGATTGTGTATTCTTACCAAAGCGGGCTGGATCCGGATTACTTGCATGTGGGGCCTGGCGATATTGTTCATGGTGAATTGGTTCATCGCTATATCCAGCAAGGGATACTTTCGCTCGATTTCCTGCGTGGAGATGAAGAGTACAAGCGATATTGGCAAGCCGAGCCGCGATCGACCTCGATCTGGTACGTGGCCGCTCCTCACTGGTCGTCCCGGTGTCGAGATTTTGTTCGCCGAGTTGGCGAAGAAGCAAAGGCGGTTGCCAAGCGAGGACTGAGTCCGATCCTTTCCAAGTAAAAATTAACCGATACACAAAGGTAGAAAAACATGGCATTTTGGAAAGACGCACTCGTAACATTGTATTACGGTGGGACACTTCCCTATCGAAACTGGCGGGTTCAGCATGACGGTCAGTTGGGGAATGTGCCGCTCGTCTCGCTTTTCTATCACCGTGTTGCTCCGGAGATGAACGATTCGTGGACGATTACCAACGAGCTGTTCAAGGCCCAGCTCGATTGGCTCGGCGAGCGGTTCGAGTTCATTTCGCTCCACCAGCTCCAACGGCGTATGACGCATAACCGTAACGATCGGCCGGCCGTCGCGATTACGTTCGACGATGGCTATGCCGACAACATGGACTACGCGATTCCGCTACTTTTGGATCGCGATATTCCGTTTACCTACTTCGTTACACTCCACAACGCCCTTTCGGGCCAGCAGTTCGAGCACGATGCGAAAATGGGAAACGATGCATGGCCGAACACGATAGACCAGATCCGCGAGATGGTCCAGTGGGGCGTCGATATCGGCCATCACGGTCGTCATCATGTTGATTTCGGGGCAATTACCGACCGAGACGAGCTTTACGACGAAATTGTTACGGCTCGTCAGGAGTTGGAGGAGGCCATCGGGACGAAGGTGGAGTATCTGGCGTTTCCCTATGGGTTGCATCGGAACATGAGCCCCGAGGCGTGTAACATGGCATTCCAGGCCGGCTATGAAGGCGTTTGCTCGGCCTACGGCGGTTATAACCGACCGGGGGATAATCCGTTCCATATCCAGCGTTTCCATGGCGATCCCGAGATGCCCCGTTTCAAAAACCAGGCCTATTTCGACCCGCGAAAGAGTCGCGTACCGGTGTTCGATTGTGAAGTCGCCGCCGGTCATTCGTTTAAAACCTAAACGCTCCGATCGTTTTTTCATTAATTTTTTTACAAGGGAATATACGATGTCAGAATGTTCACCAAATAACAGTTCTCAAGAAGTCTTTCGCACAAGTCGATTCAGTTTGTGCTGGTCTCTTATGGCGATTATTGGCTTTTGGGTAGGATTGCTGGGTGTGTTGTATTACGTAGGGAATGCTTTTGAATTTCCGGTTTTTCATTTTAGGATGACCTTCTTTGCCATTTTGGCTTTCTTCGCCTGGTTTTGTTTCTATAGCATCGTGAGCGAATTTCGCTATCGTGTGACGGTTGCCGGAGGCGAAGTGAGCGTTCGGGAATTTTTCCGGACACGACGATTTCGCCTCGATGAGGTAACGGTTATTAATTGGGACCGACTTTCAAAAGGATTCGAAGTACGATTTTCTAAAGGGTCGTGGACCGTGGATGGGGGATTGTATTCCCATCGCGATTTCAATCGGCTTGCCTATCTCTTTCGTACCGGCGTGCCGGAAGAACGGCAAAATCACTGGCCCGAGTTTTGCCAGCTTTACACACCGATGCCCGGGACCACATTGAAAACCTGGATGGAGTTGGGCGGATTGATCCTTTTGGGCGTGGCGATTCCCGCATTTTTCTCGATGTGGTTGCCGGATTATAAAGTGCTTTGGTTCATCGCCGGAGCAATGATCTGGTTCTTGGGATTTGTTTTTATCGGGAAGCACCTCATCCAAGATTTTCTCCAACAACGTAAAATAAACAAGCAGTTTGCCACGACCGGCAATCTTTTCCCCGAGCCGATTTTCGGACGTCTGAACAAGAGTGTCTGAGTTTCAGGTGTCAAGGTAACAAGCCCCAAGCCGAAATAGGGCCGCGAAGCGTACCCTATTTCGGATGACGGTGACTCTATGGCCGATGGCTATTGATTGTCCAGCTATTTAAAGCTACAATGGTTCTTCTGTTGGTTGGCCTTGTAATTTGTAATGTCCAAGGGGTTTATAAGCTCTGACAAAGGAACCCAATGATGTCGGATGATCATCAAACTGGTAGCCCTTTGGTTTGGCGAGTTAAACGATCGGCTCTCTATTTGGGAACTATTTCGTTGATCGTCTTTGGCACGCTTGGCGTGATTTTGTGCGCTTTTGCACGACACAACAACGGTGAACTGTTGATCATTGCCAACCCGATCGGCTTTCTTTTTCCTTTTGCGATATTTCTGTTTTTTGTTTCGATCAGTCTTTATCTGATCGCAGCCTATTTTCGACAACGGGTCACGATCGACGGGGACGAAGTGATCGTACGGTGGGTTTTTCGTACCAGAAAATTCCGGTTTTCGGAAGTGACCGAGTTGGATTGGGGGTTGCCGAGGACGCAGCTGGTCATCCGATTGGGTGACGAGAAATTGAAAATCGAAAGCCATGACTATGAGCACGAGGATCTTGATCGGGTGGTTTATTTCTTTCGGACCGGTGTGCCGGAGGATCGACAGAAAAATTGGCATAAGATCTGCTACATGTATTCCAAGCGGACTGGGTCGCGGGATGTGGAGAGAGAGCCGCCGGATGCTTCAAAGGGCGAGGTGCTGATCACGCGCCATCGATATGATGTGATTTTTGGGGTCGGTATGATTCTGGCTCTCTCTACGAGTGCGGTTTTGTGGTTCGGGTTCCATGTGAATCTAAGGGAGGTGATTGGATTTCCGTTGGTGTTGGCGTTGCTATGGATCTTCATTCATTTTAGCGCTTCCCGAAAAGGGTATATCGGACAGTGTATCTTCCGTCGATCCGAGAGCAGCAAAATGATGCGGCCCATGTTGATCTCGTTTTTGCCCGTGATTGCCTTGGTGATCGCGGGGCTGGTGTTTTCGAAGTACGAGGTCTATTTGTTGGTGGCGGCCGGCGTCGCCTATCTTGTGTCGCTGGCTTTTATCATGAAGATAAGTAGCAAGCAAGAACAAGAGCGGCGGGAGAAGATCGAGCAGTTCGCCATGACCGGTGACCTCCGGCCCGAGGCGGTTTTTGGGCATCTGGACGGGGATGGGGAACATGAGGTAGAATAGAACGGTGGAGGATTCCCTGTTCTTTAACCTGTTTGCCTGACCGTGACCTATAAAAAATCGCTTACCATCTTGCTGCCCGGCTACGGCTGGGAAGATTTCCCGCTCGACGAGTCGCCTGCCGAGTGCAAGGCCTATATGACCATGGCGGCGGTTGCCTACCATCCATCGGTGATCCATGCAATCCCCACCGGGCCGGAATGGGAGTGCGTCCAGGTCCCGCCGCAGCTCGACGAGGATCTGAAAGGCGGCCTGTTTCTCGTCGGGACCGACTTCCGACAGGATATCGACGAAGATTGGATCTCGGTCGCCAAAGAGGCCGGGGCCGAAATTCTGACGGTCGACGCCGATACGACGATCGATATGCTACTCGAAACGGTCCTCCAGCATGTCGATCCGGCTTTGGTGCGAACCTTCCCGAAGCCGTGGGTTGGTGATCTTACGGCGATCGGCTTCGCATTGTTCCAAGTCGAGCTGATTACGCGACGGGTCCAATATCTCAGCAGTCTTGATTCTTACAGCGTCAGCGAAGAGGCCCGAAACGTGGTGCGGGCATTGGCTGCCGAGGATGAGGCGACGGCCCGAGAACATCTCGAAGCGGTTTACGATCGGCTGGTCGAAGCTCGCGAGTATCAGTACCCGGTCGAGAGCTACCTGTTCGACATGACATTGGTCGCGCCGACGACGCTTGGCGACTCGCTGGCTAAAGAGCTTGCCGGGCAGAAGACGCCGATCAACCTGCTCCTTACGGGCGAGCTGATCGAGCGGCTGGCCGAGCGGCATCCCGAGACGCTTGCACAAATTGTCCAGCGGTGTCAAAGCGAGAGTGATGCGACGAAAGAAGAGGTCGAGACGCCGGAGGACGAGCATGGCGGCGAGAATTCATCGTTGGGACTTTCGGAAGAAGAGCAGTCGAGGGTGTCGATCCTCGGTGGACCGTGGGCCGAGATGCCTTGCCCGTTGATGAACCACGAATCGATCCTGGCCGACTTGCTGCGGGGGTTTGAGGCCTATCGCAAACATCTCGGGCGGGTTCCGGCAGTCTATGCACGACGACTTTCCGGGTTCACGCCGATGTTGCCGCAGCTTTTACGCGGGCTGGGGATGACCGGCGCCATTCACATCGGGCTTGATGGCAAGAAGCTACCGCATGAATCGCAGAGCCGGATCTGTTGGGAGGGACACGGCGAGCAAGAGATCGAGGCCTTTTCCGGTCGGCCGGTCGACGTCACCGATCCGGCCGGGTTTTTGGAGTTGCCCGAGCAACTCGGCGAAGTCTTTGAAGCGGACGAAGCACCGACCGCCGCGTTTGTCCACTGGCCCAACCGGTCAAGCGTCTGGTACGAGCACTTGCAGCATATCGCACGACGGTCGACCCTGGTCGGCAA
>JASFHG010000369.1:0-4654 GCA_050123355.1 Planctomycetia bacterium | reverse complement strand
ACGGAATCTGCACCGAAATCGTCACTCCCGTCGCTGCTACCTTCCCTGCCTATGGAGTCGACTTCTCCGTCGCGGTTGCCGTCAACGGTACGACTTTCGACGTATTGTATGAAGGCCAAACCGTTATCTCTAATGTAACGGATTCCGATCTGACCGCCGGTGCCTATGGTGTTTATTCCTGGTCACAAGGTTCAAACTGGGGAACGGACATCAAAAGCGTATCCTTCACTTCCTCCTCGGTAAACAAGAGCCACGCATTTACCAGTGATGGCCCTGTCGATTGGAAAGTGTATACGATGGCCAACAGCACGGGCGGAACTTTTACGGATCCGACCACATGTAATTACCGTTTGGACTTCACGAACGGCGTCATTATCCAGGATTCGGATGACTATGTTGCACCGACGACCGGTTTCGGGCATATCGATTTCCTCGGACCGGCGGTTATCGTGGATGATGAAGATTGCGTCAACTGGGACGACTATAAGATGCAGGTCCGGATGGCCAATCAAGATGATGATGGCATCGGCCTCTTGGTCCGAGTTCAAGATGACAATACCTTTTACCGGGTTCACTTTACGAGTCAAGGTTTAGGTGCGTCCACCACTCGAGCCTATCAAGGTATGTCCATCCAAAAATGCGACAACGGCGTTTGGAGTGATCTGTATCACGAAGATCAAGAAGACGTCCAGTTCATCTATACTCCGGAATTGCGCGACGGAGATGCCATTACGCAGGAAGCAATCCCCTTCGACGTCGCCGTGACGGTTGTGGACAACGCCATTACCGTTCAGGTGATCGACGATCCGAACAGTGCGACTCCGACGGTCTACAACTACCCAACCGTTTACGACAACGACGCGACCTATATCGAAAACGGGTCCGTCGGCTTCACGGCCTGGGCTAGTGGCGGTGGCATCAATGGCCATCTCGCTCAGTCGATCTACTCCGGCTACGGTGGCGACATGAACGCTCCGTTGGTCGTGGCCGTGCCCGAACCGAGCACCATTATCCTGCTGCTCATGGGTATCGGCATGCTCGTACTGCGAAAGGTAAAACAAAGGTAAAAACGACAATAACGATCTTAATATCGTTCCAATAAAAATCGGGCGACGGTTCGCATCACGATGCAGGGCCGCCGCCCGTTTTCATTACCCCCCCACGAATCGGCCTGCATCTTCCTGGCTCATTAAAACGAGAAAATCCTTCAATATCTGAGTCTTGAAAACTTGACAAATGACATTTTGGACATCTATAATCAAAAAACTATTTAATCCTTCTTTATTCACGAAGCAAAATGCTATTTTTCGCATATACCGAACTTCGGGACGCAACGGTACTTACATCGTTAACCTTTTTTAAGAATGCACGGGAGGACAACTTGATGAAAGACAAAAAGTCTGTCGCACTGGCAGTCTTGGCAACTCTCCTTTTTGCCAACATGGCTTTTGCGCAAGCCGTACTTGTCCCTAGCCCTTTCACGACAACGTACGATGGCTGGGAAAGCACTTTCGATGGCGTCTGGCCAACGGATCCGACCGCCGTTTCAAACTGGAACCCTTACGATCCTCTATGGGGAGTGCTTCTCGGTCAGGACTACATGATCGAAAATTCCAACGGGGCCATTGGTAGCCTTTTAGACACCGGTGGTAATGTTATCCAAGATACGTTCGTTGGCTTCAATATGATCAACAAGACGGTACCTCTTGCCAACCAGCCGTCAGAGTATATGCTCACCGCGACCTTTAGCCGATCCGACAATGATGGTCTCGGGTTGATCTTCGGATACCAGGACGAAAACAACTACTTCCGTATCAGCAATCGCACCCAAGTCACTGCAGACGGCAATCACGAAGAAGGTATCGGAATCCAGAAGTTTGTCAACGGAGTTTGCACGGAAATCGTAACGCCTGTCTCGGTTTCAGACCCTCCCAGGGATACGGACTTTACCATCGGAGTCGGCGTGTATCAATTCCTTGGCACCCCTTGTTTTGATGTCTCGTTTGACGGTACTTACGTCATCACGGGAGCAACCGACACGGACTTGCAACCCGGGCAGTATGGAATCTACTCCTGGGCAATGGCGGGCGACTGGGGAACCAGCGCAAAAGACGTGACTCTCACTTCCAGCACGGTCAACCTAACCCACACGTTTACAAACGACGGACCGGTTGATTGGAAAGAGTATAACATGGTCAATTCGATCGACGAATCGCTCGACATGCTTTATCAACATCCGTCCAATTTTCGACTGAACTTCACGGACGGAACGATCATTCAAGATGCGAACAACCTCACTTGGGCAACTTCCACTACGCCCAACATCGATTTCCTGTCACCAACCGTTGTTGTCGACGACCCAAATTCAAACAACTGGGCCGATTACAAAATGCAAGTCCGAATGAAAAACGAAGACAACGATGGCATCGGCCTTATGGTTCGCGTACAAGACGACAACACCTTTTACCGAATCAACTTTGCCAACCAAGAAATGCACGAAGACATACTCAATCCTCCACAAGGAATGTCTATTCAAAAATGCGTAGACGGCGTGTGGAGCGAACTCTATCGAGACAACCAAGCCAACCCGTTGTTTATCTACACACCGGAAAAACGTGACATATCAGATCCCACTATCATCACTCAAGAATCGATCCCCTTCGACGTCACCGTAACCGTCGTCGGCAATACAATTACGGTTCAAGTGATCGACGATCCGGACAGTGCCAATCCCACGACAATCAATTATCCAACCGTTTACGATACGGATGCTTCCTATATCGAATATGGATCGGTCGGCTTCACGGCTTGGGGAAGCGGCAGCAGTCCTCCTGGTGGAGGTAGTGCACTGTTGTCGACTTACTCCGGCTATGGTGGCGACATGAACGCCCCGCTCGTCGTGGCCGTGCCCGAACCGAGCACCATTATCCTGCTGCTCATGGGTATCGGCATGCTCGTACTGCGAAAGGTAAAACGTTAATTACAAAAACAACGATACGATTTCGATATCGTTCCAATAAAATCGGGCGGTGGTCCGCATCACGATGCAGGCCGCCGCCCGTTTTGTTTGGCGTTTCTATCATTCGTGTTCTTTTGGCTTTACAGCAACGCATTTGCGCACGAAAATAACGAACCAAAGCGGATTTCTCCAGGTCTCGAAATAAGATCATCCAGGACGGGTTTTTAAAGCTTGACGAGTCGGCTTGATCCGGATTACAATCGGCGACAACCGATCATTCGATTGTCCAGCCAACTCAAGCCCACAAATCACACCTTGTATATCGAGGAGCCCAAAATGAAAAAATGCCTTATTGTTTCCGCCTGCGTTTTAGCCTATGTCCTTTTGCTCGCGTGTACGACAACCTCCGCACAGACCGCCAACTTGGATCTGGCCAAAATCAAGCCGGATGTCACCAACGGGTTCGGCAATGCGGGATGGGCTTACGACCGCTATAAGGACTTGAAGCCGCTCGACGCCAAAACCGAAATCACGGTCTGCGATGCCAAAGGGCCCGGCGTCATCACGCACTTCCACATGACCCGACATCATCCCGAAAAGCTCATGTCTCGCGGTGTGGTACTGGAGATCTGGTTCGACGACGCCAAGGAGCCGGCCGTGCGGTGCCCGGTCGCCGACTTTTTTGGTGACGGTTGCAATGGCAAGAGCGAATACTTCACGTCGAACCTGATCGAGTGTGCCCCGTGGAGCTATAATTGCTACATCCCGATGCCGTTCAAGAGTCGGGCCCGGATCATCCTGCGAAACGACACCGACAAGAATACCGCATGCTACGCGTATGCCGAGTGGGAAAAGCTGCCGAAGTGGGACGACTCGCTCGGCTACTTCCACGCCACCTACCAGCGCAAGTGCTTCCAACTCAACCCGAAGAGCGACGAGCTGTTCTTCGAGGTCAAGGGTAGCGGCCACATCCTCGGTCGCCAGTACAGCGTCGTGACCGACGAGCCCCTTTTCCGCAAGTACCATTTTGTCATGGAAGCGAACAACGAAATCAACATCGACGGCAAAGAGCGAGCCATCGACTACCTCGGCACGGAAGACTCCTTCACGTTTAGCTGGGGGTTCCAAAACCAGTTTGCCGGCCAACGCGCAGGCATGCCCTACGTGAACGTCGCCAAGCCGCCGCTGAACGAACTGTCGATCTATCGGTTCCACGACCACATGCCGATCCGCTTCAACGAGTCGCTCCAATGGCGGCTGAACTGGTCGCAGGAACGGTCCTTCACCAAAAAACCTCGCTGGGCTGAAGCGGTCAAGAAGGATGGCTGCTGGGTCGACTACGCGACGGTCTACTACTGGTACCAGAAAAACCCCGGCGGATACGAACATCAAAAATTACGCCCGTGCGAAGATCGCATGAAGACCATGCTCCACCACTCGAAAACAGCCATCCCGGCCCCCGACAAGAAGACGGACAAAAAGTAAAAGCGGCTCCACCAAACCGGGTGCCATGCCCACGGTCGTCAGGCCGTTGGGCATGAATGTTATCATAGCCCTATTTTTACAGCATGTCCACGACCTGACGATCGTGGACATGGCACCCGAAAAAATGAATCCGTTCCGTATTTTGCGGCTTTTCTACAGAGCAGGACGCAGCTAGTTTTTTGGGGGTTGGTTTTTGTTCTTGGTGGCATA
>JASFHG010000368.1:0-4657 GCA_050123355.1 Planctomycetia bacterium | reverse complement strand
CCTCGACCGATGGCGGGAGAAGGCGAAGAAAGTCGATAGTTACGACTACATCGGTCGCCAATCGTGGGATGGATCGGATATTGACCCAGGAGTGGTCCTAAGAAACAAGGCGATTTCCGGCCTACTGGCAGACGTTGGAAACCGATACCGCACAGCAACCTTGGCAAACTTCGTCGTAACCGATCCACGTCAGGAAAAAGCCCTCTCCTCGGTGCGGGGGTATCTCGAACGACTTGACGACCATATTGCAGCGGGCGACGGCTTGATCCTTTATGGGCCGGTCGGAACCGGGAAAGACCACTTGGCAATCGCGGCGGGACGCATTGCGGTCGGCATGGGCTACTCTGTCGCCTGGAGGTCGGCTCAAACGATCTTTTCGAATTTCCGAGACTCGTTTTCCGACGAGAGTTGGGAAACCGAAGCTGACCTATTGAACAACTTGCTTCAATCAGACGTTTTAATCCTTTCCGATCCGGTTCCCTCGCATGGCGAGCTGTCTGACTTTCAAGGCAATATCCTGTATCGGCTCGTCAATGCTCGCTATGTCGAGCAAAAACCAACATGGACAACGTTAAACATAGCGAATGTGGATGAGGCTCGCCGTCGCATTGGCTCCGCCACAATCGATCGGATCACACATGGTGCCATGGCGGTTTTCTGCTCCTGGCCAAGTTTTCGGAAGCCGTTGCAATGATTCACTATTCGGAACGCTTCTGGTGGACGCCAGTGGTGTTCCATAGGGCTAGGTGGTGTTTTGTTCTTCCGAACATTAGGACGCAAGAGAAGCCCTGTGGGGGCGTTTACGGCCTGGCAGTTTAGGTAAGATTATTTGGCAACTTTGGGCTGATGGTTTTCGTGGAAAATATTATCTAAACAAAATAGGCCATGCTGTTGACATTATGACAACGATCATGTAGAATCATGTCGATGAGAAAGAAAACGAAACAAAAACTGACGGAACAACTACGCCAAGCGGTCCGTGATTCTGGCCGAACCTTGGGGGAATTGGCCCGGGAAACCGGGATCGACAAGTCGGCTTTGTCGCGATTTGTCAATGGCAAGCGTGGCTTGTCGATGGAGGCCATTGATGCGATTGGTGATTGTCTTGAGCTTCGGCTGATTGCCGATAAACCTCGAGCAAAGAAGGAAAATAGGTGAGAATATGGCTAGTATCGGACGTGACCCTGGTGGCTATCGACGGATTCTTTTTGTTGCCCCTGACGGCAAGCGGCCATCGATCCGGTTGGGCAAGTGTTCGCAACGATCGGCGGAAAGTATCAAGTATCGTGTCGAGCAACTGCTTGAGTGTTTGAATCTCAATCGGCCGATGGATGCCGACTTGGCCCAGTGGGTTACAGACCTGGAGCCGCCACTAGCCAAAAAATTAGCCAATGTGGGCCTGATTCCCAAGCCGGAAGCAAAGGTGGCGACGACCTTGGGGCCGTTTTTGAAAACCTATATCGATGGTCGGGCTGATTTGAAACCGGCCACAAAAGTTGTCCAGGGACACGTAATTCGAGACTTGACCGAGTTCTTCGGTAATGATCGAGACGTGCAGACCATCACGCCGGGCAATGCGGATGATTTCAAGCAATGGCTTATCGGTCGAAAACTGGCTCCCACAACGATCCATAAACGGCTGCAAGTAGCCCGTTCGTTTTTCCGTGCAATGCGTCGACGAAAGTCGATCGTTGAAAACCCGTTTGAAGGCGTCAAGGCGGCGGCAACGGGCATCAAAGACCGGCAACGATTCGTCACCCGGGAAGAAATTGCCCGTGTGCTGGAAAAGTGTCCGGATCACCATTGGAGGACTATCGTGGCCCTGAGCCGTTTTGGTGGTCTACGTTGCCCGTCGGAAGTCCTTAGCTTGCGGTGGCAAGACATCGACTGGGAAACCAACCGGATCGTAGTCACATCACCAAAGACGGCACACCACCCCGGCAAAGACAGTCGCGTGATTCCCCTGTTTGTCGAATTACGGCCCTTCCTGTCCGAGGCGTTCGATTTGGCACCCGACGGTGCGGAATTTGTTGTTGATCCGAAGTTTCGCGAAGCAGCCATGGGGCCATCGGGCTGGATGAATGCCAATCTGCGGACAACGTTCCAGAAGATCGTAAAGCGAGCCGGGCTGACGCCTTGGCCCCGGTTGTTCCACAACCTACGAGCAAGCCGAGAAACGGAACTGGTCGAAACGTATCCCGTGCAGGTGGTCACAAGCTGGCTTGGGAACACTCCGAGCGTTGCCATGCGGCATTACCTGATGACGACTGACAAGCACTTCGAGGCGGCCATCAGGGGCGAAACAAAAGCGGCACACAAAGCGGCACAGCAGGTGCGTGCGAACAGCCGCACGGAGCCGCAAGCGGGGGGTAGTGCGCATAAAAAAACCCCGGGATTTCCGGGGTTTGCGAGTGGTTGCGATTATATGCAACCCCCTCAAGTGGCGGGGACAGGATTCGAACCTGCGACCTCGAGGTTATGAGCCTCGCGAGCTACCGAGCTGCTCCACCCCGCGCTGTTTATATGGCTTTAGAATGCCAAAATATCCACATCGTCCGACGTGAGGGCTCAATTTTACTGATTTTCGGGCAATGTGCGAGGGGGGGGGTGGAAAAAGCGTTGGCTTTCGCCCATAAGTTTAGTTTAGATAAGCATTTACGAATATTCATGCCGCTTCGGACTATTTCTCTTTCCGCTCGGGTACAAAAGTGGCTTCTTAGGGAAACAACAGCTACAATTAGAAAGCGGAACAGTTCGGCAGGATTTTTTAGAGCCTATCCGAAAATCGGGACAGGCACCTGAAAAAAAGGGAGCCAGTCCCGGTTTTCGGATAGGCACTATAATCTCTATATTTGTAGTCTAAAAGGAAGAGGCGGAACATGGCCGAGATGCGGCCACCAGAGAACGGAATGCAAGACGGTTCGGCAGTGCAAGAGCAAGATCTCTGGAAACAGACTGTCGAAACGGTGTTTCGCGGTGCGCCGTCGTGGCTCTTTAGCGTCATTGTCCATGTCGGAGTTCTGATCCTGCTGGCGCTGATCTTCTTTCCCGAGGTAAGAGAAAACCTTATCTTGCTCGATGCGAGTACCTATGCCGAAGAGGAAGGGGACCAGCTCGATTTCGAGACGCTCACGGTGGGCCAGGATCAGGAAGACCCGATCATCACGCCCGAGACGTTGCCGCCGGTCGACGATCCCCTGGCGACGCCGCCGGTGCCGACGGTCGAGTCGAGTTTGTCGACGATCCCGCTTTCTGAAGAGAGTTTGAACATTGGTCTTGCGTTGAAGGGGCGTACGCCCGGGATGAAGAATACCCTGCTCGGAATGTTCGGGGGCGATAAGAGTACCGAAGCGGCCGTGAACGCCGGTTTGTATTGGCTGGCGAAGAACCAGCAGCGGGATGGCTCGTGGAGTTTGAAGGGACCTTATGGCGATGGTTCCGGTTCCGAGAATTATGAATCGGCCACGGCGATGGCGCTGTTGGCGTTTCAGGGGGCCGGGCATACGCACCGGTCGTCGACCAAATATTCGAAAAACGTTGCCAAAGGACTGAAGTGGCTGCTTGCCCAGCAGGATTCGTCCGGCTGTTTTTATAGCTCGGGTGGAAGAACCGGTCGCTTTTATACCCATGCCCAGTCGACGATCGTGATTTGCGAGCTCTATGCGATGACCAACGACAAATCGCTTCGTGAGCCGGCCGAGCGTGCGATCAAGTATCTGGTTTTTACTCAGGGCGAAGAAGGAGGCTGGCGGTATCAGCCGAAATTGGGTAGCGATACGTCGGTGACCGGTTGGGTTGTCATGGCGTTGCAGAGTGCACGGATGGGCGGTATCAACGTGCCTTCTCCTTGTTTGGACGAGGTCGGCAAGTTCCTCGACTCGGTCGCCTCGGAGGAAGGGAGCCGATACAGCTACCTGCCGAATCGTCATTCTTCGCGTTCGATGACCGCCGAAGCACTGCTTTGCCGACAGTATCTGGGTTGGAAGCATGACGACAAGCGGCTGAACCGTGGCGTCGCGTGGCTTACCATGTCCGAGAATTTGATCAACTATCGGACCAGCCCGGAGACTTATTATTGGTACTACGCGACCCAGGTCGCGCACCACATGGGTGGGGATGCGTGGGAGCGTTGGAACGGGGCGATGCGTGCGGAGGTCCCGGCCCAGCAGGTCAAGATGGGCCGCGAGGCGGGGAGCTGGAACCCGAGCGAGCGTGACGTCTACGACATTGCCGGCGGTCGTCTTTACGTGACTTGCCTTTCAATCTACATGCTCGAAGTGTACTACCGCCACCTTCCCCTCTACCGCGCCGCCTGGTAGTTTTTGGTTGGTGCTACCGCACCAGGGGAAAGACCCGCTTCCGTTGTGCGCTGGCGCGGGTGGAAGATTTCTTTCGTTCCACTAGTGGTCGATGGCAGGCTTTTGTGACGATTTTTTTGGTTGGTGCTGTCGCACCAGGGGAAAAACCCGCTTCCGTTGGGCGCTGGCGTGGGTGGAAGATTTCTTTCGTTCCACTAGTGGTCGATGGCAGACTTTTGTGGCGATTCTATTGGATGGTGTTGCCGCGTTGCTTGAAGACCCGAAATAGAGCTTCGTTCCATTTTGGTTTGAAGAATATTCTGCTTTAGTATTGCAGGCCGGTGGGGAATTGGTCGCCG
>JASFHG010000367.1:0-4666 GCA_050123355.1 Planctomycetia bacterium | reverse complement strand
GCCAAAACGCGTCGAATTCCATTCGACCGCTAAACGGTTTGTTATTGATGGCGTATTATCATTCCGGGTCGACGATCCCGAGGATCGACCAGCGGACCGGGGTGTTGTCGACCCCGATCAGCTCGCGGGTATGTTTCCCATCGCTCGATATAATGACGACATCCCCTCGTCCTGCCCCGATGTTGTCGATGGCCAGGGCGGGAAAGCCGTCGTCGGCCTCGTCCTTGCCGAACGGCTGTACGACCATCAGCTTCCACCCTTCCATCGAAGGATGTTTGACGGTCGATGTCGCGTTTCCCAGTACTCGAGCGGTTTGCATCGCTTTTATTATTTCCCAAGTATACGTAAGCTTTCGACCATCGTGCAGCGGCGTTCGCGGGTGAAGGTCATCGGGGTGGTGATCCCTTCGCCCGTCGGGCCGGCGATGGAGTACGAGCCGTAGCCCTCGCCGCCGAGTCCCAGCCCGGCCAGGCAGGCTCCGTTCTTGACGAAGATCGTCGTATCGAGCTCGCGGCCCATCCGGGTCATGTTCCGTACGTCGTTCGAGTGGATCAAGGCCGTGTGGCGGAAGCCGTGTTCCGACTCTTTGGCCCGAGCGATCGCCTGATCGACGTCGCGGCAGCGGACGAACGGGATGAACGGCATCATCTGCTCGACCGGGACGAACGGGTTGGAGTAGTCGGTCTCGCCAAAGACCAGCTCCACCTCGGGCGAGATGTCGCGGCCGACCCCTCGTGCCAGGACGATCGGGTCCTTGCCGAGAAATTCCTTGCACGGGACGTCGTGCCGCTCGGCACCCTCGCCGACCGTGGTGATCGCGACATCGGTAAACGCGGCGACCTCCCGCTCGTTGAAGCGGACCGCCCCGGCACGCTCCATCGCGTCCATCATTTTCTCGAAGACCGCGTCGACGACGAAGACCTCCTTCTCGGCGATGCAGAGCAGGTTGTTGTCGAAGCCACCGCCGATGATGATGCTGCGGGCGGCCCGATCGAGGTCGGCCGTCTCGTCGACGACGACCGGCGGGTTGCCCGGCCCGGCGACGATCGCGCGTTTCGGCTGTTTCATGGCGGCCCTTGCGACGCCCGGTCCGCCCGTGACGCTGATCAGGTTGATGTCCGGGTGTTGGAACAGGGCGTTGGCCGACTCGATCGTCGGCTCGGCGAGGACGCAGATCAGGTTGTCGATCCCCAGGTCCTGGTAGATCGCCTGGTTGTAGCGACGGACCCCCTCGGCCGCGATACGGCGTCCGCTCGGGTGCGGGTTGATGACCAGCGTGTTCCCGGCAGCGATCATGTTAATCGCGTTGCAGGTGATCGTCGGCAACGAGTGGGTGACCGGCGTGATGCAGGCAATCACCCCGAACGGGGCGTGCTCGATGACGGCCAGTCCGTAGTCGCCGCTGAAGACCTCGCTCCGTAGGAACTCGACGCCCGGGGTTGTCTCGCCGACCCCTTTTTGTTTCATGATTTTATGTTCGAGCCGGCCGATTTGGGTCTCTTCCATCTCCATGGTGCCGAGCTCGACACACTGCTCGATCGAGATCCGGCGGATGTGATCGATGGCCCGTTTCCGATTCTCCAGCGTCATGTGCGAGAGTTCTTCAAACGCCTCGCGAGCGGCGGCGACCGCCTCGTTCACGTCGGTGAAGATCCCGTTCCGGCCCCGATAGCCGTTCCCCGAGACCGGCCCGGGCAGGTTCTCCGTCCCCATCCGGTTGAGAACCTCACGGACGACTCTTTCGATAGTACCTTGGTCAACTTGCATTGTCATTTTTCAGTTTTCTGAATCGTTTAGCGGTCGAACGGAGTTCGACGCTTTTTATGCCAAACCCAAACGCGTCGAATTCCATTCGACCGCTAAACGCTGAGGAAGTTAGTTGTTTTCCTTGTCGTAAACGCAGTTATGCTCGACGTGGACCGAGTCGATGATGCCGACGATCGTGGCGTCGACCGGCAGGTTCTTCGTCTCGGGCGTCATCCGGGCCGAGGAGCCTTGGACGACCAGCACCATTTCGCCCTCCCCTGCTCCGAGCGTGTCGACAGCGACGAACGTCCGGCCGGTTGTGCCTAGGTCCTGTCGCTTGTCGTCGAGTCGATACGGTTCGACGATCAGCAGCTTGTTGCCGGTCATCACTTCGGTCTTTTGGGTCGAGACGACCGTGCCGGTTACTTTTCCGATGAACATGGCTTTTTCCTAGTTTTATTTGTTTTTTGAGTGTCGGTTGGTGTTGCGACCGTGAACGCGTTCGTTAGCGGCGACCCTTGTGGTCGCGTTTTTAACGCGGGGGCAAGCCCCGCCGCTAACTATTTATTTTTTCTGTTAAAAACTGTTTTGTTTGTCGTGCGACGATCAGTTCCTCGTTGGTCGGGATGACGCGGATCTCGACCGTGCTGGTCGGGGCGCTGATCAGGGCCTCGCCGGTGGCCGCGTCGTTGGCGGCCGTGTCGAGCTCGATGCCGAAACAGTCGAGGTTGTTGCAAACCCGTTTGCGGAAGTCGGCGTCATGTTCCCCGATTCCGGCGGTAAAGACGAGCACGTCGAGGCCGCCCATCTCGATCATATAGGCCCCGATATAGTCGCGGACGCTGGTGGCGAAGATGTCCATCGCGATCCGAGCCTCGCGGGAGCCGGCATTGATCGCCTCTTGGATATCTCGCATGTCGCCGCTGGTTCGGCTCATCCCGGCCAGGCCTGCCTTGCCGGCAAGCATTGCGAGGACCTCGTCGACCGACTGGTTGGTCTCTCGCATGATGAACGGCAGCGCGAACGGGTCGAGTTCGCCGATCCGATTATTGTGGGGCAAGCCGGTTTGTGGGCTGAGTCCGAAGCTGTTGGCCACGCTCTTGCCGTCGCGGATGGCACAAACGCTGCTCGATCCGCCCAGGTGGCACGAGATGATCCGCAGCCGGTCACTGCCGGTTAGCTCGGCGGTCCGTGTGGCGATGTAGCGGTGACTCGCGCCGTGGAAGCCCCACCTTTGGATCAGCATCTTGTCGGCCCAGTCCAACGGGACGGCGTAATACCGGCGATGGTCGGGGATCGTCTGGTGGAAGCCGGTCTCGAACGCGGCGACCAGCGGGATCTCGGGCAACTGCTCGTAGAGCTGTCGCATCGCGGCGATGTACGGCGGGTTGTGGGCCGGAGCGATCGGGTTCATCCGCTCCATCTCGGCCAGCACGTCGGCATTGATCCGTTGCACGCCCGAGAAGCGTCCCCCGTGGACCGCCTTGAAACCGATCGCCGCCACGTCGCCGGTATCGCTCAGGCAGCCGTGTTCCGGGTCGGTCAACTGGGCGAGGCAGAGCCGGACCGCTTCGGCATGGTTCGGGACGGTCGCGTTGGAGGTGGCCGTGTGGTCGCCGATTTCGACGGTGACCGTGCTCATTTTGTCACCCCCTCCGATCCGATCGATTCCGCCGCGCGCAAGCTGGGTCTCGGTCTCCATGTCGAGGAGCCGGTATTTGAAGCTGGTCGATCCGAGATTGGCCACAAGGACTTTCATATCTCTTTGTGCTCCAATGGGTTAGCGATGTCTCGCCGATTCCCTCGCGTTTGAAAACGCGGGGCGTTTTGCCGTGAATGGGTCGCGGTTTATACGTAGGCTTCCAGCAATCCGTCGGCGGGCCGAGGGATGATGTGACTGGACATTAGTTCACCACACTGACTCGCGGCGTTGGCACCGGCTTCGACGGCGGCGCGAACGCTACCGACGTCTCCACGTACGACGGTCGTTACGAGTCCGCCCCCGATGTCGACACGCTTGATGATTTCGACGTTGGCCGCTTTGGCCATGGCGTCGGTCGCCTCGATCAGAGCGATGAGGCCCTTGGTTTCCAATAATCCGAGTGCGTCTTGCATTTTTAATACCTTTTTTATTGAGGTTTACGTTACTAATACCGTTCTGCGGCCTCAGGTTGGTTGTGTGAGGGGAGTTAAATGCGTCGGGATCAATAACGTTTTTGTTTTTTGTTTTCGTTGGTGATTTTACGAGGACTTCTTCGCCCCTTTCGGCTTGCCGCCGAGGAATTTCAGGCAGACGTCGATGTCGTCGTGCGGTCGTGGGATGACCTGGACGCTGATGACTTCACCGATCCGGCCGGCCGCGTTGGCCCCGGCGTCGGTCGCCGCTTTGACGGCCGCGACGTCACCGGTGACAAAGGCGCTGACCATGCCGCTTCCGACCCGGTCCCAGCCGAGGAACTCGACGTTGGCCGCCTTGATCATCGCGTCGGTCGCTTCGATCAGTGGCACAAATCCTCGCGTCTCGATCATGCCGAGCGCTTCCATTTTTTTAGCCATTTCTAACAGTCTCCAATGGTTAAGTTGAGTGTTGGTTTTTACTTATTGATGTTTGAATGTCGGTTCGCGTTGCGAACGTGTACGCGTTCGTCAGCCGCGGACTTCATGTCCGCGATTATGGTTGCATTACCAAAACGCGTTTTATTCCCTGTGTGGGCGTTTTATTGGTAAAAAATACGCTTGTTCGCGTGGTTGCTTATATCCAAAAGCGTCGAACTCCGTCCGACCGTTAAACGTTATTGCTTCAATAATTCAATTTTTGATGCATGGTCGAGGTCGGCCGCGTTGCCTTCGTCGGTGTCGAGGTGGACTTCCAGCTTGAGTCCCTCGGCCGGTCGGACGAGGAGGTCCTCGAACGTTGTCG
>JASFHG010000366.1:0-4676 GCA_050123355.1 Planctomycetia bacterium | reverse complement strand
GCTCGTGCCGGCCAAGGTGGTCAGTGCCACGAAGGTGATCCCCGCGAAGAAAAAACCGGCTCCGTTTACCTACGACTATGCCCGTCGTGAGACGGACCGAACCGGCAAGCCTTTGCTGGTCTTTGTCGGTGCCGAGTGGTGTGGCGCATGTGTCAAGATGAAGAAGAACGTTATCCCGGACCTGAAGAAGAGCAAGCTTATCGGTAAGGTTGCCTTCGCAACGGTCGATTTTGACGAGAACAAAAAGCTCAGCAAGACGTTGACTGCCGGTGGGCCGATCCCCCAAACCATCCTGTTCTGTAAGGACAAAAAGGGCTGGCACACGCACAAGCTGGTCGGTGGGCAGAGTCTCAAAAACGTCGAATCGCTGATCAAAGAGTCCTTGGCCCACGCTCCCAAGGCCAAGGAAGAGAAAGTCGCCGGCCAAGATACGAAGACACGTTAAGGTTCGTTTTTCCAGCACAAAAAACAAAATGGTAGGACGCGAGCAATCGTATCCTACCATTTTTTGTTTCTTGGAGCGGATGGGGAGGGATTCGAACCCCCGGACGGCGTAAACCGTCAGCAGTTTTCAAGACTGCCGCCTTAGTCCACTCGGCCACCCATCCGGACAGCTCTAGTCTGTGTATTCTACCCATATCGGCCGATTTTGCCAACCACATTATTGAGGTCTGTGCTACGAAAGAACCGTTTTGCAGCTGAAAACCGGGTGGAACAGCCGGATTTTGGCCGGGTTACGTTCTTTGTGAGCAGAATGTTACACGGCTCTTCTCCACGCTCTTTGAAGCCTTGTCGAACAGCGATTTTTCTTGTTTATACATGCCTGAAAGCTGTGTTGGTTGTATGGTCTGGGCGAGGGAGGGCGACTTTGACCGTTAAAGTTTTCGGAAAAAACGGGTCGGACCGATTTGGTTTTCGAGAACTGGCGGCCATGGTTTGCAATAAGAAGAATACGGGAAAAGCTCAGGCCGATTCCTATAGTGAGGGACTGTGCTCTCTCAGGAGTAATAATGTAACGAAGACCGGTAAAAGCCGGCCCGAGGGAGGGTCGTTTTTACCTTGGAAAGAAAAATCGGCATAAGTCTTGTGTTAAGGGCCAGCACCCCGACATAGATCCCACATGGAGGTTTGGGGCGGTGATAGAAACCCATAGGACTGGTTTTCTATGACAGGGTGCTTTCCCATAGCCGGGCATACCAATTTATCGGGAGAAGAGTAATGAAACGAAATACGAGAATTTTGATAGCCGTTGCGGTGGTTGTGTCGCTCGGGGTTACGAGCGCTTGGGGGCAATATGGTCTGTATGGATCTTATTCGTCTCCGAATGCCGGAATGTATCTAGCCCAGCAGCCGAACACGTCGGCCGAGCCGCAGGCGAATTTGAACGGGCCAAGCCTTGTCGCTCCTTCGAACGGTTTGTCGGAGAACGTGTATTCCCAGCAGCCAGCGGTACCGTATCCACAACAGCAGCCGGTCCAGTATGGAAATCAGCAGTCTGTCCAGTATCCGCAGCAACAGTATGTGAACGATTCGCAACAATATCAGGCTCAAGCTTCTACTCCGGCTTATCCGTCCTATCAATCGTCGGCCAACGTTTCTTATGGAAACGCACCGGTTCAGCAACAGGCGACGATGTATCAGATGCCTACCGCGCCTCGCTTTGGTACTCAAGGGCCGACGCCGGTTCCCGATCGTCCGACCTATCAGGCACCAGTTCCCCAGCCCCATCCGGGAGTAACTCCGCAGCCATTGATGCCGCAGTCGGTTGTTCAGCCGGACACCACCGGGGCGACGTGCGGTTCCTGCAATGAGACGACCTGTGGCGAGACTTGCTGCGAGGCTCCTTGTGAGTCGTGTTGTACGTTGCCTTGGTATGCTTCGGTTTCGGGCTTGATGCTCAGTCGAGACCAGGCGAATCGGGTTTGGACTACTTACCAAACGACGTCGGAGGCGAACCAACTGATGAACACCCAGGACATCCACATGAAGTGGGCAGGCGGTGGTGAAGTCACGGTGGGTCGCAGCTTCTGCTGTGGTTTGTATGGTATTGAAGGAACTTATTGGCAACTTGCGAAAGTGACCGGCCATGCTTCGATGACCCATGCCGGCGGGGTCAGTACTCCGTTGGACTTGCGATATTTGGAAGTAGGGGGAGCTTTGTTGACGACGTTGTTTGACAATGCCATCGAGCACCGGCTCACGCGAAGCAACGAAGCGTATAACGCCGAAATCAACGCCGTTTATTATGGCCAACCCGGCCAAGGGTTTGCCGGTCACACGGTCAATTGGCTCGTTGGTGCACGATTCTTCAAATTCCAAGATGATCTGCTCTTTGGCTCCTTGGCGAGCGGAACGTGGGGCGGTGCCGGCGGAGTGAACGAAGGATACTTGGCCGATAACATCGAGAATAATCTCGTCGGGATCCAGGTCGGCTTCCAAGCACGCAGCCCGAGTTGGCATCGGTTTTCAACGTTCCTCACCACGAAGTTCGGACTTTATAACAACCATATCAAGAACGACTTCTTGCTTTACCGCGGTGATGGTGCCGTGGCCGTGGCGCAACCGGCGTCCGGCATAACCGGTACTTACCCAGTCCATTCGTCGGTCAACGTGTTGTCGACCGTTGCCGAGGTGAATTTGGGTATTGAATGGAACTTCAACGAGCGTCTCAGCGCTGGTATCGGTTATCGCTTGATCTCGGTCAGTGGAATTGGCCTGGCCGATAACCAGATCCCGGATTATATCGTCGATATTCCCGAGATATCGCGGCTCGATAGCAACGGTGACTTGCTCCTGCATGGAGGTTTTGCCAATATCACACTTGGATTTTAACGAACGAAAAATTGAAATGACCGGCCATTTCATGAAGAAAGGCCGAGACGATCACTCATGGAAGAGGGAGAGGGAAATGATTCCCCTCCCTCTTTCGGTATGTTGGTGTATGGTTTTGGATAAAATATGAAATATGTCTGTGACAAAGTGCTAGGATCTTTATTGGTGCTGCTTTTTCTTATATGTCCAACGGCGTGGGCAGCTGCAGTTCATCCGGCCGTGGTCCGTGTGGTTGTCTCGGAAGGGAGTGGCGCCTTCTCTTGTGGTTCCGGCACGTTGGTTGCCGCGAGTGGTCGGACGGGCCTTGTTTTGACGAACTGGCATGTCGTGCGTGACAGAAACGGGCCGGTCGAAGTGGTCTTTCCAGGCGGATTTCGCTCGGCCGCACGAGTATTGCGAACCGATCGCGATTGGGACCTGGCCGCGCTCTTGGTCTGGCGACCGGATGTCGATCCGGTACCGATCGCGACCCAGGCTCCTCGAAAAGGGGACTTCTTGACGATTGCCGGATATGGGAAAGGAAGGTATCGGTACGCGACTGGGAAATGTGTCAGCTATCTTTCGCCAGGCGGTGATATGCCGTTCGAAATGGTCGAACTTACCGCCGGAGCACGGCAAGGGGATTCAGGCGGGCCAATTTTCAATCAGCGTGGCGAAATGGCGGGCGTCCTCTTCGGGTCGGCCTTCGGCAAGACCTCCGGTAGTCATTCCTTGCGAGTGCGACAGTTTCTCAGTTCGATCGATCCCCAGTTGGCCGATGGCCGTTTGGCACCGCAGCCGAATACACCTCAGGCTCAACAATATGCTCAAAACGTGCAGCCTGGCCCGCGTATCGCGTCGGAATATCCCACGACGCAGCCAAATCATTCACCGGCCTCTTCTGCTCCGGGTAACCGTTACCAAGCGGCATGGGTTCCCCCCGACTCACGATCCGGCGGCAACGCTCGGCCCACGGTGACGTCGACCGTTTCGGCATCAACTACACAGCAGGCTCCCCAATGGCAGGCGGCCCGGCCTACTTCAAAGCCGGAAGGAGTGGGAGGGAAAGCGGCTGCTTCTCCAGAATCGGTTGCCGTTTCGGAAAAGAGTGGCGGGCCAAAAGGGCCTGATTCGGCAGAAGGCGCTCCGTCGGAGTCCTTCATTTCTTCCCTTTCTCAGGCAACGCTTTGGGATCATGTCAAAAATGTGCTCTGTTTGATCGGCGGCGTCGCGATTTTCTTCCAACTTGCCAAGTTTTTGAATCCGGACGACTCCCGAGGGAAGCCCAAAAAAGCGGGCAAATAAGGTTGGGTTTTTTCAGGGGAGTTTCTTTGTCTTGTGTTCTGTTATAGCATTTCTTAATAAAAACATATATTTTTTGTATTCCTTAGAACCGGAATGACTTGCCAGTTTTTTGTACAGTCAGAGGGCTTTATGGAGATGCCATTAATTTTTTCATGGTGTCGATGTTTACTGTATACCGACATCTAAACGGGGGGTGTCAAGAAATTGTTCGCTTACCGTGAGTTTAGAGGCAATTCATGTTGCAGAAGGTTTTTTGCTATAATTGGACTGTTTGTTGCGCCTTTTGCTTGATCTTATATTTTGTGAGTTGTGTTGCTCAAGGTCAGGCAATCTCTGCGGCTCCGGCAGTGAATCCGATCGTCGACCCCCTTTCCGAGGAGGGACCTTCTTCGGCGGACGAGGTCGATGATAGTATCCTTGGTATGGATCTTGATAAGCTGGGATCTGTTGATGTCAATATTCCCGCCTTTGACATCGAGGTGTCTTCGGTCTCGAAGCAAGAGAGCACGATCGGTAAGTCGCCAGCGGCGGTTTACGTGATCACCGACGAGATGATCCGG
>JASFHG010000365.1:0-4688 GCA_050123355.1 Planctomycetia bacterium | reverse complement strand
ACCCGATCGACGACTATCGCAGCCGGCTGCTGTTCGGCTCGGGGATGTTCGTCGGGCTGCGTATCGACGGGACGCTCCAGATCGGCCGCTTCCTCCGCCAAAAATCGGACACGTTAGGCGAAATCCTCGCTTCCGGTCGCTTGATCGGTCTGACTTGCTCGATGACACCGAACGCGGATGGCAAAACGTACACCGTAACGCTCTCTGTCCAAGAGAAAGGCACTATCGCCGGAAAACCGCTACCTCCGATCCGTGTCGAAGAGAAAAAAGTACCGGCCGAACTCCTGATCGGGAACGTGGGCCTCGCCAGCAAGGTCTCCGGCAAAAACGAAAAAGGGCTCATCGCGTTCTCCGACTGGACGTGTCGCGGGAAGAAGTTCGACGTCTCGCCCGACCAGGCCTTCGGCCCGATCCTCTGGACGATGTACACACTCAACGACCGATCGATGCGAATGACGGCCCAAATGCCGATCATCGGGCAGGATGACTCGCAAACGTGTGCACTCGAAGTGGAAAATGCGGAGGGTTGGAAGCCGGTAGCGACTGCTCCGATCGAACGCCTCTCGCGAACCGCCACGTTTACGGTAAAAGACTGGGACGATACGAAAGACACGAACTACCGCGTGGTTTGGGTGCAAAAATTCACCGACGGGACGAGTAAAACCTACTACTGGAGCGGCCAGATTCGACGCGACCCGGTCGACAAACCGGAGATCACGGTCGCCGGCTTCTGCTGCTTCGCCGACTTCCTCTTCCCCAACAAAAACACGGCCGAGCAAGTCGCCCGCCAGGACCCCGACATCATGTTCTTCATGGGCGATCAAATTTACGAAGCGGTCGGCGGCTGGGGGATCCTCCGCAAGGGCGATCTGGACATCATGTTCACCAACTACCTCCGCAAGCTGGCACTGCTCGGCTGGAGTTTTCGGAATGTGATGCGAGATCGGCCGACCATCTGGATGCCTGACGACCATGACGTCTATCACGGAAACGTCTGGGGAGCGGGCGGGCGAAAGATCACGCTCGAAGAATGGAGCTCGCAAAGCGGCTATGGAAACTCACGCTCCTACGGCGGCCATGGCGGCTATGTCCAACCGATCGAATGGGTCAAGGCCGTCGAACGTACCCAGACCTCGCACCTGCCCGACCCGGCCGGCCGAGAAAAACTCCTGCAAGGGCTGACAACCTACTACACCTCGTTCGACTATGGCCGCATCGGTTTCGCGGTCCTCGAAGATCGCAAATTCAAAACCGGGCCGATGTCGGTCCTGCCAAAACACAATAGCGAGCGGCCCGACTGGATCGTCGACTCGAAAGCGGCCCTCGCGGCCGACGTGCCGGAAGCAGAACTGCTCGGGAAACGGCAACTGGAGTTCCTCACCGACTGGGCAAAAGATTGGAAGGGGCAAGACATGAAGATGGTCGTCTCGCAAAGCGTCTTCGCCAACGCGGCCACCCATCACGGTAGCTCCGACAACTTCCTCGTCGCCGACCTCGACTCCAACGGCTGGCCCCAGACAGGCAGAAACCAAACGGTCGACGCCATCCGACAGGGACATGCGTTCATGCTCGGCGGCGACCAACACCTGCCGACCCTGATCCGTCACGGTATCGACAAACCGGGGGACGCCGGCATTTCGTTCGTCGTCCCGCCCGGAGCCAATATCTACCGACGATGGTGGATGCCCGAGCAAATCGACTCGATGACGTGCCTCTCGAAACGGCACGACGACCGACCGAACACCGGCCTCTACCGCGAGGGGTTCGGCAACCTGATCGACGTGCTGGCCGTCTCCAACCCGGAACCCAAAGGCCGCCCCAAGCTGCGACGAAAGTATGGGCACCATCGCGTCTCGGGCTGGGGGATCGTCCGTATGAATCGAAAGCAGGGCACCGCAACCGCCGAGGCATGGTACTGCGACGGAGACATCTCACGGCCCCAAGAAGGCTTGATGCCCGGCTGGCCACAGACGTACAACGTAGCCGAGCTGGGTGGTAACAGCAACCCGACGTTACCGCCGGTCACGATCTCGGACAAGATCGCCGCTCTCCCCTATCGACCGGTCGTACAAGTAACCGACGCAAAGGGACACGTCGTTTCAACCGCGCGTATGCAAGGGAAATCCTGGAAGCCGATCGTCTTCGATCCGAAAGCCGGTCCGTTTACCGTAACGCTCACGATCCCGGAAGAAGGGGATCGTGTGATCAAGCGTTATACCGATGTAAAGGTGGAGCAATAGAAAATCTACACCCAACTATCCGGAGAAACGTAGCAGGCAAAAGAACGTGATTCGAGGATCAGCTTCTTTTCCTTGAGCACGGGGCCGTTTAATTCGGGGTAGACGTCTTTGGGTGATTTGTTGCCCGTATTGAAAAACAAGTTCCATTTGAACTCCGTAGCCACGCTGGGAACCATGAACTCGCGCGGCTCGATACCGGCATGTATGAACATGAGCAAATGATGGTTGGGACGTTGTTGCCCTTCAGACCGCATCTGTGCCACAAGCATCGCGACCAGTGAACAATCGCTACTGTCCCAAGAAATCTGATTCCCATCCGCGCCAAACCACGCCACGTCGGGCATGCCGTTGGGATGATTCGGCTGACCGCTGAGGAAATTCTTCTGGCGGACCGTCGGTTCCGCTTTTCTGAACTCGATCAACGCTTGAGCAAAATGGAGTATCTCTTGGTTCTGTTCAGGCAATCGCCAATCGAACCATGAAATCGCGTTGTCTTGGCAATACGCATTGTTGTTCCCACGTTGCGTCCGACGACACTCGTCTCCGGCAACGATCATCGGTGCTCCCTGGCTTAGCAGGAGCGTCGCAAGCATGTTTTTGATCTGGCGGACACGGATACAATCGATCGTCTTACGCCGCGTCACCCCTTCGGCACCATAGTTGTAGCTATGGTTATTGTTGTCGCCGTCGCGGTTGTCTTCCAGGTTCGCCTCGTTATGCTTGTGGTTATAGCTCACCAGGTCGTTGAGTGTAAAACCATCGTGCGAGGTGATGAAGTTGATGCTGTGATAGGGCCGCCGACCGCCTGGTTGATAAAGGTCGCTCGACCCGGCCAACCGCGTCGCCAATGGACCGTTCATGTGCTGGTCGCATCGCCAGAACTGCCGGATGTCGTCACGATAGCGTCCGTTCCACTCGGCCCAACGCAGGTGCCCGAACGTGCCTACCTGATACGCCCCGGCAGCGTCCCACGCCTCGGCAATGACTTTCGTGTCGGCCAACAGCGGGTCTTCGCTGATCGACTCGACGACCGGCGGGTTGGGAACCAAATGGCCGTCACGGTCACGGCTCAAAATGGACGCCAGATCGAATCGGAACCCATCGATATGATAATTGTGAACCCAGTAGCGCAAACAGTGGAAGATCAACTCACGCACGATCGGATGGTTTCCGTTGAGCGTGTTACCGCAGCCGGAATAATTTTTGTAATATTTCCCTTCCCCTTCGAGCATATAATAGACTCGGTTTTCAAGGCCCTTGAATGAAAGAGTAGGCCCTTCGTGGTTCCCTTCGGCCGTGTGATTGAAAACGACGTCCAAGATCACCTCGATGCCCGCCTGGTGCATCGCGCGGACCATCTCCTTGAACTCTTTCACCTGCGCACCGGGCTTTTCATCCCACGCATAACCACGGTGGGGTGCGAAGAACGCCATCGGGTCGTAACCCCAGTAGTTCGGCCGCTTCGGCTTCTGGCCAAGACAATCGTTGATCGGAAATTCGTGCACCGGCATCAACTCGACGGCCGTCACACCAAGCGATTTCAGATAGGGAATCTTCTCGATCAGTCCGAGATACGTGCCAGGCCGCTCGGCGTCGCTTGTTTTCGAACGAGTAAAACCACGAACATGGAGTTCGTAGATAATCGTCTCGGAAAGATCCGTCCGAAGGTGGCGATCCCCCTGCCAATCAAACTCGTCATCCACCACGACACACTTGGGTGGCCGGATGATCCCGTCGGTGGCGGGCAGGAAGTTGCCGGCAAGGGCCTTCGCATAGGGGTCGATCAACCGGGCATTCGGGTCGAAACGCTGACCATGATCCGGATCATAAGGACCGTCCGCTTGGAAATGATAAAGCTGACCGGTCTCGAGCCCCGGCACGAAAACGCTCCAGATATCCCCCCAACGATTCAACGACGGATCAAACTCGATCACCTCGCACGGCTCACGATCATGCTTATTATCATAGAGCAGCACCCGCATCGACCGCGCGGAACGACTCACCACGACGAACTGGACGCCGTCATCATGTTGGATCGCCCCATAGGGCAATGGATGTGAAAACTTGAGCAAGGGGGAGTGATGGGGATTGGGCATAAAAGCGCTTTCACCTCCGGCAGAGATACTTACATCGCCGGGAAACCACGGGTGGCCTGTGTTCATCGTCTGTGTTTTCAAAATGTAACGGGAATGCGGGACAGGGCAGATATAACGACACGACTCCAGTTGCATAGAGCCTCAGGAGCTTTTTCGGACGAACTTTCCAAGAAAATAGAGCCCAAAAATATTTGCCGTCCTGAGTGTCACGTTCCACGTTTTTTATCTAAGTTGACAAACGGTGGTGGCACAAAATCATCCATCAAAAAAATCGTTACGTTACATATTTTTTTCTGGTGATGGATAAATACCAATACCACCGCAAGCATCGCAAAAAAACGTTCTTCACATC
>JASFHG010000364.1:0-4700 GCA_050123355.1 Planctomycetia bacterium | reverse complement strand
CCAAAACTACCGGCTTTTTTGCTGCTTTTGAACTTGTTCGTCGAAAAACTTTTTGCACTGTTGGATCTGATGGATCAAGTTGTCGGGTTGAGCGTCGTATTCGATGCCAAAGTGGATGGGGTTTATACCGAGTTCATGGACGGTTTTAAAGGCTTCGGCGAGGTCGCCTTTGCCGGTGCCCCAGGAGACGTCGTGGCCGGTACCGTCGGTGGCGTTGATGTCTTTGACGTGGAGCGTGATGAGGCGGGTTCCGGCGGTGCGGAGGCCGTCGGCCGGTTTGATGCCGGAACGTTGCCAGTGGCCGAGGTCGGCGCAAAGTCCTACCCATTTGCTGCGATTTTTGCAAAGTTCCACTACCTTGGCCGGATCCCAATAGACGGATTTTCCCACAGGATGATTGTGCAGCGCGAGAGCAATCTCGTACTTCTTGCAAAACTCGTCGATCATCGGCAGCGTGGTCGGATCAGGCTCGGAGACAAGCATCTTTGCGCCGACTTTTTTCGCAAATTTGAACAGATGCTCGCATTCTTTTTTGTCGCTTGGGATCTGGGTGTAAAAACCGACCAGGGTGACGTCGGAGTCTTTGAGCTTCTTGCGGAGCTTGGCGATCTGTTCCTCCGACATGTCACGACCGAATTTGGCCGGAGCGTCTTTTTCGAGCTTGTGGCCTTCGAACGGTTCTATCGATTTAATGCCAAGCGATTTTGCTTGATCGATCGCCTCGAACAGCGTCATGCCGCGCAGGCTGTAGGAAGTCAAGCCGAGCTTCCAGACCGGTGATTTGGTTTCCGTCTCGCTGATCGATTCGGTTGCCACGGTCAGCATCAAGCAAAGCGTACTTGCGATGGTAAGGGATAATTTGATATAGTTATGCATGAAGATTACATTCCCAAACGGTAACGATTCGCGCGATCGACCTTTTTCGGATCCTTACTCACTTTGCCGATCAACTCGAAAAGTGGGGTGAACTCCGCTTTGTTGGGGTTCCGCAAAAATTTATGATGGGCCAGGTTGAGAATCGACTCGGCGGCCGACTCGGCGGTGGTTTGATTTTTCAGGTACGGAGCGAGCCAGCGGACCGTCTCCATCGTCCGGGCGGTCCCTGCCCGTTTCAGGATGAGGCAGCGGTCGGCGTCATGCGTGGTGAGCCTCATCGCTTTTTGCAGCATCACGAGCGTTTCGTTTGGCGGACGGTCACTCTTGAGGGTTATCACGCGGACGTGCGCACGCAAGGCCCAGCGGCGATGCTTGGCGTGGTTCGTCGTTTTGACGATCGTCATCAACCGGTCCGCGACCGAAGCGTCAGGCCAGTTGCAGATCGCGCGGATGCCGGCGTCTTTTATCGCCCTTTTCTTGGATACCATGGCCGCTTCGATCACGGCAAGCCCTTTTTCGCCACCGAGCCGTCCGAGCAGCGGGAGAAGCTTCACCTGGAGCTTGTCGCTCTTTTCGGGCGGAAAATAAGGAAGCACCAAAGCCGAGCGGTCACGGGCATCGGTCTTTTTGTTGCAAACGATCAAGATCGTCCGTTGGACCGCGTCCGCCTGTTTCCCTTGCGGCACTTCGACGAGCAGCTTCAAGAGCCGAGTCAAGTCGTGCTTGTCGGGGTCGGCGATTTTCGCAAGCGTGTCGAGTGCCGGTTGATAGTCGTTGGCGTCCGGCTTGGCGGCTTCAACAAGCAACGGGTCGATCGCTTCGTAAAGCCGCAGTTTCGCGAAAAGTCGCATGATCGCCGCCCGATTGTACTGCTTCTTGCCGAACGCTTCGAGCAAGATCGGCGTGATCACGTTTCGCGGCAAGGCCAACAGTGTTTTTTCCGCCGCCTTGACACTCACTTCGTCGCCGGAAAGGGCGGCGAGGATCTTGGGGATCCGTTGCCGAACGGCCGTATCGCCAAGCAGGCCAAGTTGCAAGGCGAGCAGGAGTCGCTCGGGCCGTTCGCCATCGGCCCACGACTGAAGCTTTCGGTCGATCTCGGGATCATGTCGTCTTGCCAGGCTTTCCACCACGGCCGTCTGGACCGAGTGTGGAAAAGTGTCGATTTGCTTCAGCAATGTCGCGGCCTCTTCCTTAGAGCATCGAGCAAGCGCGGCAAGGGCCGTCTCTTGTCGCACCCGCTCGCCGCTTGTCAACCACGTCGTGAGTGTCTCGAAAAACTTGTCGCCCGAGTTTGCCAGTGATTGGGTAAAGCCCGCGCGACGAACCGAAACCTTTTGTCGCGGCTGCGCGAGAAAAGCGAGCAGGGGCCGGATCGACTCGGCTTTTCCTTCTTTGCATCGTGTCTGAATGATGTCGAGCAGAGCATCCGCCAAGTCGCTCGACGTCGGCAGAGGCCTTGCTTTTGCCATCTCGAAAAGCACGGCTTCCGTTTCCGCATCAGCGATCTTACCCAGCGTTCGGATCGCGGCGCGGCGAACCTTGTCCGAAGGAGCGGCTTTTTTTGAATCCGCCTGAACCAACTTCATGAGCAACGCTCGCGACGGGGCGTCTTTTCTTGAGGTAACAAAACCGAGCAGCGACACAATCCAGTCGTCATCCTCGCCTCGGTCAATTGCTCGTGCAAACGTGTCTCGAAGCACGTCGCTCGACGCCTGGCCGGGGATCTGGTACAACGCAAGATAAGCGTCTTGCCGCAGCTTCTTATCGGCAAGCAACGCCTGCAACCGAGGCACTTCCTTTTCGGTTCCCACCTGACGTAGTTGGAGGCAAGCAAACTGTTTCGCCGGCAAGCTCGACTTGTCCGACGCGAGGATCGCTCCCAGTCGGGCCGCGATTTTTTCGCGACCGGTCGGATCGTTCATCGACGCGAAAACGGCCTTCTCAATCCTAAGCAGCGGCTTTAAATCTTGACCATATTGATAGTCGGGCAGTTGCTCGAACGCTTGGTCAACGGACATGGCGGCCGTCTCCTCCGCATGCGCAAGAGGCGACATGAACATGGCTAGGATAAAAGCCATGACCAAAGTAACGAAAAAGCGTTTTGTATCAAAGAAAGTATTCATATATGTTTTTTACATCATCCAAGGGCCGCGATAGGCTCGCAAAAGCAGGCGGTTGGCTTCGTCGTCATCGAAGCGTTGCTCGCTCGGGTCCCAGGCAAGTTTTCGATGAAGGCGAAGTGCGAGATCGGCGGCGTTTCCGAGTGTGCTAGCGGCATGGCCTTGTTCGATCGGTGCGACGGGCGCTTGCCGTGTCCTCATGCTACGGAAGAGGTCGGCGGTGTGCGAGATGTAGCCGCTATACCCGTCGTTGTCGAGGGGGCCGGCGTGCAGCGGCCGGTCGATCGGCTTGAGTTTCAGTTTAAGTAACGAGTCGGAGCTAGCCCAAATGCCCTTGCGGTTGACATGGACCCAGCCTTCGTCTCCTTCGAACCGACAGCCTTGCCGGTTCGGGTTGTCGGAGTTGGTGAAGCTCATCTTCAGCCCGCTTTCCCATCGCAGGTCGCAACGCCAGCGGATCCAGGTGTCGGTCATCCCGCCGCCGGGCATGACGCCTTTCCCTTCGACCGTGAACGGTTTTTCAAAGACTTCCGGCACACCCCAGCCGGCGATGTCGAGGTGGTGGACGCCCCAGTTCGTGATGAAGCCGGCGCAGTAGTGCGAGATCATGTACATCGCGAGCCACTCGCAACGTCGCGTGTCGAACGGGGTAAACGGAGCGGGACCGGTCCAGCGATCATAGTCGAAACCGGCAGGCGGTGCCGAGGGTGCGATGCTCGGATACTCTCGTCCGCCGGGCGCTCCGACCTTGATCTGCTTGATCTTGCCGAGATAGCCATTGATCGCCAAGTTGCACGCATGGCGGAAATGGGCCTGACTCCGCTGCTGGGTACCGGTTTGAAAAATCGTCCCGTATTCCTTGACGAGCTCCACGAGCTTGGTCCCCTCGCCGATGTATCGCGAGATCGGCTTCTCGCCATACATGTCCTTGCCGGCTCGGATCGCTTCGGCGTAAGCGACGCCATGCCAGTGGTCCGGCATGCAACCCCATACGACGTCGACATCGTCGCGATGGATCGCTTCGCGAAAATCACCGGTCAGCGCGACCCCTCGATATTTTTCCTTGCCCGTGCGTGCCGCATACGTTTTGTTGGCACGTTGCCCTGCCAGTTCGAGGCGTTTCTTTCGGCAATCGGCGATCGCGACGATCTGATGGTCGGGCAACGGCGCCATTGCACGCATCGAACTGGTGCCACGGTTCCCGACCCCGAGCACCGCCACGCCAATCCGATCACTCGGCGCGACTTGACCATCTTTCCCGAGCACGGTGGAAGCGAGCACGGTTGGCACGGACATCCCGACAAGCGAGGTGGTCAGAAAACTCCGGCGTGTCGAACGAAAGGACATCGATAGAACTCCGTGGTCGATCGAGGAAGGTAAAAAGTAGGGGGGCTTTGTGGGGCTTTAACGGATTTATTCGACGCTTATCCCCACTATGGGAGGCGCTTACCCGGCACGTAAGAGCAAGCTACACAACGAACCCTATCATTATACCCACTTTCCCTCCGCGAAAAAATGTAAATATTTCGTAAAATGATTATGATATTTTGTACAGCCCATGACCCTATGTTATAGTAGGGGTTATGAAAAAGAACCGGCAAGTCGCACTCATTATGAAACCGGCACAGCGTTACGACCGGCGGATCGTCCGCGGGGTCGCGCGGCGGGTACACGAGACGGGCAACTGGAGTCTCTAGGTCG
>JASFHG010000363.1:0-4701 GCA_050123355.1 Planctomycetia bacterium | reverse complement strand
GAGGCCGAAGGGGGTCCGTTTGCCGTAGCCATGTTCGCAGGCCGTCAGGAGCTGGGCGTCCGGCTCGGCCACGACCATGCCGACCACCTCGTCGTCGCCGACCAGATTGATCCCCTTCACGCCGCTGGAGTTTCGGCCCATCGGGCGGGCGTCCGCCTGATCGAAACGGATCGCCATGCCGCTCTTGGTCGAGAGGACCACCTCGTCGCCGGGTCGAGTCACCACGACGTCGACCAGTTCGTCGTCGTCGCGGAGCTTGATTGCGATGATCCCGCGGCTAAGCGGTCGTCGATAGGCGGAAAGCGCCGTCTTTTTGACCAAGCCCTTCCGGGTTGCCATCATGAGGAAATGGTCCGGCTTGTCGAAGTCCTTGACCGCACGGCAGTCGGTGATCTGTTCTCCTTCGGCCAATTCCAACAGGTTGATGATCGCGCGGCCGCGACTGTCGCGAGCAAGCTGGGGCAGGTTGTAGACCTTCAGCCAGTAGCATTTGCCGTGGTTCGTGAAGAACATCAGGTAGGCGTGCGTGCTGGCGACGAACAGGTGTTGGATCGGGTCCTCGTCTTCCGCCTTGGCTCCCTTGAGCCCCTTGCCGCCACGACGTTGGGCCCGATAGGCACTGACCGGCGTCCGTTTGATGTAGCCGTTGGAGCTGAGCGAAACGACCATCGTCTCCTCGGTGATGAGGTCTTCGAGGTCGACATTGCCGATCTCTTCGCCGCTGATTTCCGTACGCCGGGCATCGGCATGTTTCCGCTTGAGTTCCTTGAGGTCTTCGCGGATGATGTCCAGAATGTGCTGGCGATCGGACAGGATATAGGTATATTCCTTGATCCGCTCCAGAATCTTGCCGTGTTCGTCGCCGAGTTTTTCTTGCTCGAGGTTGACCAACTGCCCGAGCGTCATCCGCAAGATCGCGTCCGCCTGGACCGGCGTGAGATGGTAGTTGTCGTTTACGCCACGCTCTTCCTGGAAGATGGCGAAACCATCGTCGCCCAAGGCACGTTTGAGCATGGGGGCCGGGCACTCGATCTCCGTGATGAGCCGTTGCTTCGCCTCGGCCTGGGTCTTCGACTCGCGGATCACGCGGATCACCTCGTCGATGTTCGCATGGGCCAGCAGAAGGCCTTCGATCGTGTGCTTCCGGTTCCTCGCCTGGGCCAGCAGGTACTGCGTCCGGCGTCGGATTACTTCGACCCGGTGGCGGATGTACTCTTCGAGGATCTCCTTGAAGTTCAATACCCGCGGCTTGCCATCGACCAACGCGAGGAGGATGATCGAGAAGGTGTCCTGCAGCGGTGTGAACTGGTAGAGCTGGTTGAGCACGACGTCCGGGTCGGCGTCCCGCTTGAGCTCCAGGATCAACCGGACCGGCTCCTTCAAATCGCTTTCGTTCCGGATGCCCGAGATGCCGGCGATCTTGCCGTCGGTGACCGCCGCGGCGATCCGTTCCTCGACCCGGTCGCGAGCCTGTTGATAGGGGATTTCGGTCACAACGATCCGGGATCGGCCTTTTTTGTGTTCTTCGATCCTTGCCCGGGCACGGACCACGATCGTGCTTCGACCGGTGTGGTAACCGCGTCGGATTCCGCTCCGCCCGCAGACGATGCCGCCGGTCGGGAAGTCGGGGCCGGGGCAGATCTCCAGCAACTCGTCGATCGAGACGTCCGGCTGGTCGATGATGCGGACCGTCGCGTCGCAGATTTCGCCCAAGTTGTGCGGCGGGACGGAGGTTGCCATCCCGACGGCGATCCCGTTCGCCCCGTTGACCAGCAGGTTGGGGAATTTGGAGGGGAGTACGCTCGGCTCGGTGCGGACCTCGTCGTAGGTCGGGATGAAGTCGACCGTATCGAGCTTGATATCCTCCAGCAGCAGGGCGGCGGTCGCCGACATCCGGGCCTCGGTATATCGCATGGCCGCGGCAGGCAGCCCGGCGATCGAGCCGAAGTTTCCCTGCTTGTCGACCAGCACGTGCCGCATGTTCCACTCTTGGGCCATGCGGACGAGCGTCGGGTAAATAACCCCTTCGCCGTGGGGGTGATAGTTACCGCTCGTGTCACCGGAAATCTTGGCGCATTTGACCCTTTTGGAGCCTGGCGTCAGATTTAAGTCGTTCATGGCGACGAGGATACGTCGTTGGGACGGTTTCAGCCCATCGCGCACGTCGGGCAGGGCCCGACTGACGATGACACTCATCGCATAGGTAAGGTAACTGGCCTTCAGTTCATCCTCGATCGGCAGATCGATAATATTACCGGTCATCTGCTCACGGTTTTCGGCATCCGAGCCATTATTCTGTGGATCAGGAGGGGTCGGAGAATCAGATTCGTTCGACAATGGAAATCCTTCCAGGAAAACGGTTTATGTTAGGTAGCTTTTGCCACGGTTCAACAACCCGTCATTATATATCTTTTCGTTTTCCTCAGCAAGAGCGGGAGCGAAAAGGGGACATTCTACTTTTTCTCCGGCAAGAACGTCGCGAATATTTTAGCTACCTTTTTTGAGAAAAAGTTGAGTGTCCCCTTTTCGCGGGGCTGTGATCAGGAGATATTTTCTCTATTCCATGTTGGAGATTTAAAAGAAGTGGTGAGCTACCTTTTTCGAAATCTAATCTTCCTCCCCACCAGGAACCTGAGGTTGGTTTGCCTTCTCAATGAAAGCAATCAATTCCTCAACTTTTTCCTTTAGATCAAAATTGTCTTCAAAATGTTCTTTTGAAAAGTACTTCAGGAATGACGGCATAATGGTAGTTTTATTTTTGCCATAATCGACTTTTCCTTTTTCCCCGTGTTCGGGCTTGGGACACCAGCTTTTTAACACCTCGTCGATTTTGCCAAACTGTTCTAGGATGAGTTCGTCGTAGTTTTCTTTCCCAGGAATAAGTTCTTTATATGTTGCTTGAAGGACCGCATTCGGAATATAGTTTTCAATTTCACGGCCAGCAGTGACCCAGAAGAAACCATTTCTTGATGTAACTTCTCTTTGCAGTCGTTTTTTGGTTTCGTTAATGTCGTCAGATTCCCGGTCTTTATCACTATCTGCGACGACTGCCGTGTGACGGCAAAGTTTAAATATATTGATAAAGCCTTTTTCGTCATCCTCATCATTTTCCTCAGCAGAATGATGAGCCAATAATCTCCCTCCGTAGTAGGCAAATTGATAATGGCGGCCTTCTAAGAAGTCTTCATTCAAGAGCCTAATGCAGTGTCTCAAAAATAGGCGATCGGTTGGCCCTTCGACCCAAATGACGCAGTTTGCTTGCAGTAGATCGCTGGGGCGTACGTCGAGTTGATCTAAGACTTTGTAAACTTCATCTGGTGTCGAACATTCCGTTTTTGTCGAATATTCACCATTGTATTCAATTCTGTAAATTCGATGGGCACGTAGTTCATCTAGCACCACGGGAGAGTGTGTTGTAATGATAAATTGATTGTCGTTTTGGTTTTCGAGAATTGCCTCTCGAATGAGAATTCGAATCAGTTCGGGATGCAAATGGGTTTCGGGTTCTTCGATCAAAAAAATGTGGTTTTCCTTGCGCAGGAACTCAAAAGCCATCCTTAAAACATGAAATATACCGTCACCAAATGAATTTATTGGGAGAAGACGTCCTTGATATCTAATGGACAAAACGCTACCGTCATTTTTTGGAGTTATTTTTGCATCCTTTAGCCCTGTAAGCTTCTGGAAAAATTCCTCAATTCTGTCAAATGTATTACTGTCTGAGATATTGTCAGGACTTCGTATTTCGTGAAGTCGCGTAACAATAGTTTTGTTTTGATCAACTGGGTCTTTTAAAGATCTCCATGCCGACATAAAGGAATTTGCATCCTTGATTTGATTAGCGAGATTGTTTGATCGATTGATGGGTTGATTGATGGGTCGATTGTTGATCAGGATTTTCTTTCCAAATGGTTCATTGCTGCTTGGTGGGGTTAACAAAAAACGAATGTTATTGTCTTGGAGATCTGGATTTGCCTTTACTGAATCGGGCAAGGTAAATTCTGCATGAGATGCAAGTCCCTGTAGCTCCATCTCTGGAGTTGGAGTTATTGAGTTATCGCTATAGTTGTGGAATTGTGTTTGATAATCTATTTGGCTCTTTGGGCCTAGCAAAAAATCAATTGCTTTTAGGATATTGGATTTCCCGCTGTTATTCTTGCCTATGAGTACTGTTACTTTGGGATCGAATTCGATTTCCAGGGAATGATCTCGTCTGAAGCTCCAAACATCGGCTAATTTTAGGGATGTGATTTTCATGATACTGTTGTAAGGAAAATGTTGTTTGAAAAATGGACATCGTAAAAAAGGGGACACTCAACTTTTTGCGTTGGGGGTGCTCGCGGCAATTCGGTTTTGGGGCAAAAAGTAGAATGTCCCCTTTTTATCTAGCAATAAGCTATTCTTCATGAGGTAGAGGGGGCAATATTGTCTGCGAATGGTGTTTTTGGAGAATGGGTGATGTCAACAACTCACGGTGATTCTTTTGATACTTTTGAGCCTGGGATGCCTTTACAGGATAGTGTTTCGACAGGTCCCATTGCTGATACTTCGATACGGCTTCCTGCAGACGTGCAGGAAATGCTTATCTGCCCCATCTGCAAGGAGCGGCTTACGTGTTCTTCCGATGAGGCGGTTTGTGTTGCCCAGGGGTGTGGCGCAACATTTCCGGCCGTCAACGGGGTGCCGATCTTGATCCATTCG
>JASFHG010000362.1:0-4723 GCA_050123355.1 Planctomycetia bacterium | reverse complement strand
CCGCGACGCCCGAGCTATCGGCACACTCACGTAACCGCCCAGCCCAATGACCGCCGAAACCGATTCTTCTTCAAGAAATTTTTTGGCCATCCGGTAGCCGTTCCAATTACGTTTGGCAAACTTCGGCAGAAGCCACGGTTTTTTCAGCAGCAACGGACAGCAGGGAAGTTCTCGATAGTCAAAGCCGAACGAATGGACATGTTCTCGTTCAAAATCACGCCCGCTACCGATAAACGTGATACGGATCTCGGGCCGAAGCTGGCTGATCACTTCGGCAGTGGCCAGTCCGGGAAAGAGGTGTCCTCCAGTTCCACCCCCGGCAAAAACAAGATGTTTTGGTCGGGATGTCGGCATATTTATCTTAATGCAGAAAGTGTGTGATTTTTAGTACAAGATCCAGACGGAGAAAAGCACCTTGTGTCGTACGTTACCTTATCGTTCGATCCACTTGAGTCACAGCGTGGGTCGGGCCGGGCGATTCCACCGGCGTTTGATCCACGATCCGGATCTTCAAACAAGCGACCCCCAGTATAGCACAAAGGGCCGAGGCAATCCAGAACCGGATGACAATTCGTGACTCGTGCGCCCCGCGGAACTGAAAATGATGGTGCAGGGGGGCACAGAGGAAAATTCGGCGGCCCCGAAGACGATAGGAGCCGATTTGGAGAATAACGCTCAGGGCCTCGACGACAAAAACCCCGCCGATAAAGACAAGAACCAGTTCCTGCCGGACCGCAACGGCCATCGTGCCGAGCATCGCTCCCAGGGGCAGTGAACCGCTGTCTCCCATGAAAACTTGAGCAGGGTGACAGTTAAACCACAGGAAACCGAGAATCCCGCCCGCCATCGCCGTGGCGATCACGGCCATTTCTCCCGACCCGGCCACACCGGGGATAGCCAGATAGGCGGCCCATTCGGCGTGGCCCGCCGCATAGGCGATCATCCCGACCGCGACCGTTGCACAAAGCAGGCACCCGCCCGCCAAGCCGTCGAGCCCGTCGGTCAAGTTTACCGCGTTAGAGGTCCCAACAATCACCAAAACGGCCAGGGGAATAAAAAACCAACCAATCGGAAGCGTATCGGCGAGCATCGGAACATAGATCGCCAGCGTCCCACCGTTAGTGGCGTGGCTTGTCCCCGCGTTTACCACGTCGACGGCACTTATCCCTGCATGATAACCGTACAAAAGCAGAGCCACCGGAACCGCGACCCCGATTTGGGCAAACAATTTGGCCCGTTTGGAAATCCCACCTCGTCCGGCCATCTTCGAGAGATCGTCGATCATCCCGATCGCCATCATCCCAACCGTCACCAGCAAGGTCGCCTGCACGAGCCGATTCATCAGGTCGGCAAAGAGCAAAATCGCGACCAATACCGCAGCCATAACGAACAAACCGCCCATCGTCGGCGTACGGTCTTTATGCTGATGAAGTGCTTCGAGCTGCTTGGAGTCACTCCGATTGGGTTCGGCAAACCGGCGTCCGAAGTGTCGGATCCAGAAATGGCCCAGGATCAGCGCGAGCACAAACGCCAACCCTACCGCGAGAGAACCACGGAGCGTGATTTTCTCGAGCGAGACGGCCCATGCCGTGTCAAATTGATCCGTAAGCCAAGGGAACATAGATGAAGTTAGAAGTGTGAAGTGTGAAGTTTGAAGGATTGATGTTTCGTGCTTTCACACTTCTAACTTCACACTTCAAACTTCCAAAAATATCCCTGAGCAACCGGGGGACGCGTGGTGCGTCACCCCGGCGCTCAGCATGTAAGACCCCGTCGAGAAGCACTTGTTGGTCGATTGACCCAGAAACCGTGCCAACAAGTTTTTATATTGATGATGGCCGAAGCATCCGGCATCTTGCCGTCACTTCACGCCTATCAATAATGCTCCAAACCCAGGAGGGAGGGCAGTGAACGATTCCCGCAAACCGAACACTATCGACAGGATCTTCCTAATTTTTAAGTTTTGGTTTTGAGGTACAAACCTTTTTCTATTTTTGCGACCGCTCGTTAGCCGCGTGGGTTTATCCCCGCGATTTGACCGATCCATCACCATTATCAGTAACTTACTCGATTCGTGTGCTAATACAAAACGCACCCTCAACACAAATCTTACTGTAAAATCGCGGACATAAAGTCACGCGGCTAACGAACCGTTTATAATATGGAAAGTATTCTGGACATTCAAACCGAGCACTGAACACTTTCTATGCACTTTTTCGTAATGGATAGCTTCGTAGTGCGTTGACGACGCGTTCCATACACATGACACGAGAGCCTTTGACCAGGACGACGTCGCCCGGCATGATCGCTTGGCCGAGGAACGGCATCGCGTCATCAACCGTGCGGCAGGGGATCGCACGCGGGCCAGGCATCCCGGCGGCGTGGGCACCATCGACAACGGCACGGGCATATTCGCCACAGGCAATCACCATGTCGGCCCCACAAAGGCTGACCGTTTCGTTTCCAAATTTGTAATGCAACTCGGCTGCTTCGTCGCCAAGCTCGGCCATATCTCCACAAACGACGATCCGATGGCCTTCGGTATCGAAGTCTCTGAGTAGTTCCAACGCCGCTCGCATCGCGGTCGGGCTGGCGTTGTAGGTGTCGTTAATGATCGTCGCGCTGCGTAGCTCGACGACCTCACATCGCATGGGCACAGGTTCGAAAAGTTTCATGGCTTCGGCGATCTCCTGATATCCAAGTCCAAAAAGGCGTCCGGTCGCGATCGCGGCCAGTGCGGATCCGATATGGTGTTCCCCCCATACCGGCACTTCAAAAGTCTGCTCATCTACCGAGAAGCTCAACTTCCCGTTCTGACTCGAAACGTCGCGAGCCGTCACTTTGTTTTGTGGATTGGTCCCCACCCAGGTGATCGGGGCAATACATCGCTCGGTCACCTTATGAGCCCATGGCGTGTCGACGACGACCGCATTTCCGTCCGGGGGCAGGGCGGCCAAAAGCTCGGCCTTCGCCTCGGCGACCCCGCGTCGACTGCCGAACCCGCCCAGGTGCGCGTCGGCCACCTGCGTGACCACACCGATCTTCGGGCGGCACAGTCCGGCCAGCAGCCCGATCTCGCCCGGGCCGGAAGCGCCAAGCTCCATCACCGCGTAGTTGTGGTCTGGCTCCAGCGCCATCATGCTCAGCGGGACACCGAACTGGTTGTTGTAATTCCTTGGACTAACGACCCCTTTGAAACGACTGCTCAAAACCGTATGGATCATCTGTCGGGTCGTCGTCTTCCCGACACTCCCGGTCACCGCAATCATCGTCCCGGTAAAACGACGCCGTTTCCAAGCGGCCCACTGCCAGAGCGCCTTGAGCGTATGGTTTACGATCAGTGACCAGCGACCCGGCGGAGGATCGATCGGCTCGTCGACAACCACCCCGCAAGCACCCTGATCGAAGGCATGCTGAGCAAACCGCGACCCGTTGTGCTTCATGCCACGCAAGGCCCAAAACAGGTCCCCCTCGACCACCTCGCGACTATCCGTCACGATCCGCCCCAGCGGCACCGTCTCCGGATCGCGATCGATCGCCAAATATCCTTCCGTCGTTTGATATAAGTCGTAAACAGTCATATACTTTGTAGTAATTTCATTCATGAGTGTGAGCGATCCAATCGTGTTCCCGTTCGTTAGCCGCGTGGGCTTGCCCCGCGATTAAACCGATCCGTCATAACACGGTTAAAACTTCACATGTCATCTATGTTTTTTAAAAACGCACCCCTAGTACATTTGTTACCGTTAAATCGCGGGGCAAGCCCACGCGGCTAACGAACGCTGAATATGATGTCACGTCAGCTACTAATGCAAACTTTCTTCTATTAGCCAGTTTCTGGCCGTTTCGTAATCGTCCATGGGAAATCGGTCGTCGCCGATCTCCTGATAGGTTTCGTGACCCTTGCCGGCAATCAGGACACAGTCGCCGGGCTGGGCTTCGTACAACGCCTCGCGAATCGCGGTGCGTCGGTCGGGAATCACGTCGACCCGGTCATGGTCTTCGATCCCTTGGAGAATGTCGCCGATGATGGCGATCGGTTCTTCGTTTCGTGGATTGTCGTCGGTCAAAATGATCCGGTCGGCAAACGCTTCGGCCGCTTGGCCCATGAAAGGCCGCTTGCCTTGGTCCCGATCTCCACCCGCTCCGAAAACGACAATCGTCCGGCCTTCGGTCACGCCTTGCAACGTCTTCAGGCAACCGGCCAAAGCGTCCGGAGTATGGGCATAATCGAGAAACACACCAAACGGCTGGCCGAACTCGAGCCGCTGGAGCCGGCCCGTGACAAACTCGACCGCTTCGAGACCGGCGACGACTTCCGGCAACTCCAGCCCGAGCGTCAGCCCGACGGCGGCGGCCGAAAGACAGTTGTATACATGGTGCAACCCAATCATCCGCGTACGGACCGGGACGATATCGCTACCCGCACAAAGCAAGAACGTCTGCTCGCTCCGATGCTGTTCGACCACCTGGGCAGAAATCTCGGCGGCCGTGTCGATACCGATCGTCAAGGCCGGCCCGTCGAAACGATGGGCCAACGAAAGCACGCCCGGGTCGTCCGCGTTGAAGACCCCGAACCCGGTCGGATCGACCAATTCGAGCGATCGGGCCTTCGCGGCATGATAGGTTTCGAGCGAACCGTGATAATCCAAGTGATCGCGACGCAAGTTTGTCATACAGAGCGAATCGAGCGCAAAACCGGCCAGCCGCGACTGGTCCAAAG
>JASFHG010000361.1:0-4726 GCA_050123355.1 Planctomycetia bacterium | reverse complement strand
AATTCTCGCGTAAATACAGGACCGATGAACACCTAATTTCTCCCCAATAGCAACATACTCGAGCAGCCATATAAGATTTGCCCCAATCATACCATATCGTTACATCATGGACCATCCAGGGGGAAATGGTTAGTTTTTTTGTGGGTTGGTACCGACTCCACATACATAAAACCAAGGATTTATTTTAAATCTGACCAATAAAACTTGACAAGCCGGATCGATCAGGATATAGTTTTACATATACACTATCGATAGGAGTTTTGTATGAAAACTATCACCGTTTCCCCCAAATACCAAATCGTTATACCTCGCGAAATACGAGATGTGATGAACGTTGAGCCGGGCCAAAAGCTACAAATTTTTCAGCATGGCCAACGGATCGAGTTGATGCCTATCCGGGACATCAAAGAAATGCGAGGCTTTCTCAAAGGCGCAAACCTCCACACGGAACGTGAAGAGGAGGATCGGCTATAACTTTTGGCTGGTACTTATCAAAACCTAAGGATTCATCAAAAGAAAGCAAACCATGAACCTTGTAGATTCCTGCGGCTGGTTCGAATATATGACCGATGGTCCCGGTGCCGACTTCTTTACCCAAGCCATCCACCAAATCGATCAATTGGTCGTTCCGGTTATCTGTCTCTACGAAGTTTACAAAGCAACCGCGAGAGAATGCGGTGAAGAAGCAGCCATTGAAGCAATTGCCATGATGCGACAAGGGATCGTCAAGGAAATCAATGAATCAACCGCTCTTCATGCAGCCCAACTGGGCCTTCAACACCGCCTGCCGATGGCCGACAGCTTGATACTCGCTATTGCTCACGAGAACAACGCCACTCTCTGGACACAAGACTCTCACTTTAAAGATCTATCGGGCATTCAATTTCGCGAAGCATGATTTATTGATCGTTGCATTTCTAATGATCCCTTTGCAACCGCAAAGTGCGGCTGTTCCAGCCAGACTTTGCTAAGTCCTTGGCATTAGAAAGGTTCATTAAATATGCAAGGGTCAATAGAATCTATCCGAAAACCTATTCCATCACCGCCAGAGCCGTCTCGATACGGCCGAAGGGGGCACTGACCTGGATGCCGGAGACACGGTCGCGTACTGTTTCGACCGCCTCGCGAGCGATCTGGATACCGGTGGCGAGCTGACCCTCGCGGGTTTCCTCGGCCTCCATCCGCTTCATGATCGAGTCCGGGATCTTCACGCCCGGGACCTCGTTGTTCATGAAGGTGGCGTTCCGATAGCTGGCCAAGGGCCATATCCCGGCGATGATCGGGATCCGGTGCGACTCGTCAATCCGATCGAGGAACCAGAACAGGGCCTCCGGATCAAACACCGGTTGAGTAATGGCAAACTCGGCACCCGCGTCGACCTTGAGATGAAAGCGTTCGAGCTCCCGCTCCCGATCAAGGGCCGTCGGGTCGAGCCCGACTCCGATCACAGCGTTCGTCTTGGGATCCAAAGCCTGCCCGCCTAGATCGACCCCTCGGTTCAACCGATCTTGCACGGCGACCATCCCGATCGAGTCGGTATCGAACACGCCGGTCGCATTTGGATAGTTGCCCAGCTTGGGCGGATCGCCGGTAATGAACAAAATATTCTTCACGTCGCACGCTGCCGACGCCAACAGGTCCGACTGCATCCCGATCAAGTTTCGATCCCGGCAGCAGAAATGGAGGATCGGTTCGATACCGGCCTCTTGTCGGATTCGCTCGCATGCGATCAGCGGTGAAATCCGGGAACTGGCACGCGGCCCGTCCGGCACGTTCACCGCACTGACCCCTTGCTCGGCCAGTGTGCGGCTCTTTTCGATCAGATTCGTCAGATCATAGCCACGCGGCGGGAGCAATTCGACCGTTTTGATCCAAGCACCCTCGGCCAATAGTTTTCCAAAATTGGATCGCTCGGCCAACGGGCTCGGCTCTTGCGGCTCGGCCTTGTCCTCGACCGCCATCACCGCCGGCCCTTTTCCCTGCTGGATAACGGCCATCTTCACGACTGAAACGATCTCGCGGATATGGTCCGGCCCGATCCCGCAACAGCCACCGACGGCCGCTACGCCAAGATTCACATACCGGCGGGCGTAGGTCGCGACATATTCGGGCGAAGAAAAGTAGATCGTTCGATGCTCGACTTCCTTCGGGATGCCTGCGTTGGGCTGAATGATCAGCGGCAGATCGGTCATGCGGATCGCCTGCTCGACGATGCCGAGCATCCCGTTCGGCCCGGTTCCGCAGTTCAGCCCCCAAGCGGTCGGCTGCGGCGTTCCCTCGGGCAAAGGCGCAAGCATGTGCGAAAGTGGCTCTCCGGCAAGGGTCTCGCCCGTGTCGAGCATCGCGAACGAAATAACATACGGCACGTCCGGCGCACCTCGCATGGCCAGGGCAATCTGCTCGATGGCCTTCCGGCTTCGGATCGTTTCGAAGAGGATGAAATCGGCTCCCCCTTCCATCAGCCATCCAACCTGATCGAGAATCATCGACTCGACTTGATCTTCATACTGCGGCTGGGCAGGCAACGGCCCTATGTCGCCGGCAACGTAGATCGTACGCTCGGTCTCGTCCGCCACCTCGCGAGCCAAACGGGCAGCCGCTCGGTTGATCTCGGCCGCTTGATCGGCCAAGCCGTACTTCATCAGCGCAACCCGATTCGCGGCAAACGAATTGGTCGTCAGAACATCAGCTCCTGCATTGGTATAAGAAGTATGGATCCCACGAATCAAATTCGATTCGACCAGCGAAAGCTCGTCATAACACCGATTTGTGAAAACATGCCTCTTATAAAGCTCGGTCCCCATCGCTCCATCGAAGACAAGAACCTGGCTACGGATAGCTTGTGTAAACATATTATTGATCCCGATGTATTTATAGCCATAGCCAGATAAAATGAACCGTGCTCGCATTAGTTCGTAATAACCGGTAGTGCAAATCGTTCCTGTTTTTGGCCGTTTCACTACAAGCAAGCGATCTTGTGCTACTTGCACGTAAGTTCAAATTATCTTGCCAGCACAATAATGATCGTTGTGCGACCGCAAACGCGGCTGTACCAGCCGGGTTTGCTGGATTTCTGGCCGCAGAACGGTTCATAGCAATGCAGACCTCAATAGAATCGCCCCCTCAAAATTATATCGTTACAAAAACGACTTCAAAACTTCCGGTGGAGCGGGACCGTAATCCGATGGCTCCATCGAACAGGTAGCCCGTCCTTGGCTAAGGCCTCGCATCACGCTGGAATATCCAAACAGTTCGGCAAGCGGGGCCTGGGCATCGATAATCGTATTCTTTCCTCGGGTGTGAGTCCGGGTAATGATCGCGCGACGCTTTTGCAAATCGCTGACAAAATCGCCCAGATGCTCCTCGGGCGTCGTCACCTCCAGGTGCATGATCGGCTCCAGCAACACCTCGCCCGCCTCGCGCAAGGCCGTATTGAACGCGTCGGCAGCCGCGATCCGAAACGCAACGTCGTTCGAATCGGTCTCGTGGGTCTTGGCACCGGTGATCGTGATCTTGACGTTCATCAGCGGAAAACCGAGTAGACCGCCGCCGTCGCCTTGCTGTTGAAACGCCTCGACAGCCGCCATCAGCAACTCGGGCGGAAGATCGGACCCACACGCGGGCACAACCGTCACGTGTCGTATCTCCGACTCGAACGGCTCGACACAAATTTCCACCTCGGCGAAAAGCGATTGGCCGCCGATCGTACGATGACAGGCTCCGACCGCCGTGACTTTCTCCTTGATGGTTTCGCGATAGCTGACACGAGGATTGTGAACTCGGACGTTCAGCTTGAACTCGCGGAGCAATCGGTGCTTGATCACCTCGAGGTGCAACTCGCCCATCCCGCGAATTAAAGTCTGACCGGTCTCTTCGCTCTCGATCGCCTGAAACGTCGGGTCTTGCCGCCGCATCATATCGAGGACACCGGAAAGCTTTTTACGTTCGGTCGAATTTTCCGGCTCGATCGCCATCGAGATCACCGTCTCGGGAAAAACGATCGATTCGAGCACGATCGGCTCTCGCGTGTCGCAAAGCGTATCGCCGGTCACCGAGTGTCGCAGCCCGACGATTCCGACAATATCGCCCGCCGAGACCGACTCGACCTGCTCTCGGCGGTCGGCCTGGATCTTCCAAAGCTGAGGAACGTTTTCCTTCTTGTCTTTACCGGGATTGAGTGCCCGCGAACCGGCCTTCAACTCGCCTGAGTAAACGCGGATATAGCACAGGTCGCCATGACGGTCCGCCTGGATTTTGAAAACCAGCCCACAAAAAGGACCATCCACATCCGACTTGCGGGTGATCGTTTTCTCCGGCTTCTTCGGATCGACCCCTTCGACGGGCGGCATATCCAAAGGGCTGGGCAGATAGTACGACACCCCATCCATCACCGGCTGGACACCGATCCCATCGAGCGCCGACCCACAAAAGATCGGGACGACCATGTTATGCAACGTCGCGTCACGCAAGACCTGTCGGATCAGGTCGGTCGGCACTGCCTCCTCAGCCAACAGCAACTCGGTCAGGTCGTCGTCAAAAAGGGAAAGCTGATCGAGCATCTGTGCCCGCCACATCTTCGCCTCGTCGAGAAATTCTTCGGGAATCTCTTCGACCATGATTTTACGGCCTTCGGTTTCTTTATCGAAAATCAGCTTCTTCATTTCGATCAGGTCGATTACGCCACGAAACGCATCGTCAAAGTGCGGTGGGCCGGCCCCGATCGGAA
>JASFHG010000360.1:0-4730 GCA_050123355.1 Planctomycetia bacterium | reverse complement strand
ACCGCCAGATCAAAAGAGACCCCTGCTATATCTCTCCACACATGCGAAGTCAAATCCGCGATTTTTTGAACCGTTTCATTTATATCAATGACTTTCTTGGGTGGCGTTTCTTCGCATATCAAATTGCATGCTTTATGAAGAAACTCTTTTGATTTCTCGGGCCGTTTTTTATACTGAGACACAACCCCCTTGAAAATAACGCTATTAACCTCTCGCTCCTGCGAAGCGGTCAATGACCTTACCTTGCGAGTATGCAACATGATATCGCAAAAAACCTGTCCGAAGCGTTGAACTCCCTCGCTGCTTTTCGCTAGAGGAATCGTCGTCACTTCCAGCGGCTGCCCTCCTTCGCGAGCAAACGGTTTTCTGACCTTTGTTATTTGTTGAGTTTTGATCGCTTCTCGCAAACTGCACTCTTCACACGGATGACTTCGGCCGGCAAAATACTCGTAACAATATTGTCCAACCCCCGGCCCGTACTCTTTCTCCAGCTTGGGCGTCAGATATTCAATCCGATAATCGCTTCGTATGATATTGATGTCTTGATGTTCCTCGCCGACCGCCAACCCGACACGCTGACGCAGGTCTTGTATAAGCTTGTCCTTGACGACAATCTCTTCCACATGGTGATCCATCAAGGCGTTGGTTGCCCTGAGTTTTCGTTTTAAGGCAAAAACATAATAGAAAGCAACAACCAGGCCAATAAGCATCACGGAAAAAAAACCGTAGACTTCATGGAACCAGCCCCAAACACCACGTTTTTTCACGAAAGGACTGTGAACCTTTTCCGTACATTCCCTGACCGATTGATAGCTGGCAGGAGTAACCCAGCCGGCATAATGTCCGCGATAAGCCGCATCCGAATCTTCCGGCATCGCATATAAAACCGTCGCTACCCGATTGGCAAGCGACTCCTTCACGGAAGCGGTTTTGGCAAATACCCATTCAGGGTAAAGCTCTGTGGAAGAAAAGAACGGGAAACGATCTGTCGGAGAAATGACATTGAAAATCCGAATGTCATCCATGTCGATCGTTCCGGCTTGCGCCATCCGTTCCAAGGTACCGGTTCTGACCGCTCCAACGTCATAGATCCCTTCCGCCACTTCACGAACCACTTCCGAATGGGTTCCCAGAAATGCAAACCGGGAAGCATCTTCTATCGGATCAATCCCTTTCTCTAACAAAAATGCTTGACAAGCCACCCAACCACCAAAAGAATCTTCCGAAACCGCTGCAAAAGATTTTTCGCGTATGCTACTTATTTTCTTTATGTCTTCACGATCCCGAAGGCAAAAAACCACGCCACCAAGTTGCGAAAAATTCATGCCATTAAAGTTTTCCTGCATCGTGGCAATTGCCGAAATCTTGCCTATCGCGTGGAGATCGACGTAAAGCAGCGGATTGCAAATGACAAAATCCACTTTCTCGTGAGTGACCGTATCCATGAAACTGTCATAGCGAATCGGGACAATGACAAATCGATATTCTTTGATCTCGCTCGTCAGATAATCGGCCGTCGGTTTATAGCGAATCGCGCAGTCCGCCACACTCCCTTTGACGAGAACCCCTATCCGAATTAACGAACGTTTTTGCGCCACACCTTGAGAATCCGAAGCAGCCGGCTGCGCAGGGATCGCCGTATCCGAATTGATCGCGAGATCGACCGCATCCGCACTCGGTTCCGCACAAACCAAACAGACCATGCAAACCAACGTAAATGTCAGTAGTATTCTTGTTGCCTTACTCAAAATGACCATACATTCACCCAACTACCGAGGTCTGCATTACTACCTCGGAATCAAAACATAGTAACAAAAGGCTTTCGGCGATTCTTGCCACTTACTTACTAGGACCACCCCCTACAGGCTTTTACAATTCTAGCTTCTATTTTCCTGGTAAAATTCGAAGAACTCTCGGAAAAACGTCCTAATTTTGGCCTAAGATTCTATTGAAAGGTTTCCTGCCAATGCAACATGGCGGCGAGCCGCAAACCAAGAGAGGACTTTCCGTAGAGAAAACGGATGAAAAGTCAACATAACACAAAAAACCGGCAATCCACCGAAAATCGTTTTAACCCGAACTCACCGGAAACGGTCGAGGTACTTGGTCTGCCCATCGCACGGGTAACCCAAGGGCAGATGCTTGAAATGATTGATCATCTGATTGCCGAAAAGAGACCGAATTTCTTTATCACGGCCAATCTCCACTACGCCAAGCTCTGTGACCAACAGCCCGAGCTGGCCGAGGTTAACCAGAAGGCGGCCTTTCTGGTCGCCGATGGAATGCCACTGGTCTGGTCCTCTTGGTTGAAACGCAATAAGAAACTGCCGGAACGCATCACCGGCGCCGATGGAATCTTTCAGATCAGCCAACGAGCGGCCGAACGCGGCTATCGGCTGTTCCTGCTCGGAGCCGCCCCCGAAATCGCGGTCCGGGCCGCCGAATCGCTACGCAATCGCTATCCCGGCTTGAACATCGTCGGTATCGAAACGCCCATGCTCTCGGAATTGGACGAGGCGGAAATGGCAAAGCTGCTCAAAAAAATCCGCGACGCTTCGCCCGACATCCTCTTTGCCGCCCTGGGACAGCCGAAGGGAGAAATCTGGCTCAGCAAACATATCGAAGAGCTCGGCGTTCCCGTCTGTGTTCAGATCGGAGCCTCGCTCGACTTCGCGGCAGGCAAGGTATCTCGCGCGCCCCATTGGATGCAGCGAACCGGCATCGAATGGCTCTATCGCCTGTCCCAAGAACCGAAACGCTTATTCCATCGCTACTCGACCGACGCGGTATTCTTCCTCCGCTCCCTATTCGGCTTGAAAAAATCGCAGAAAAGTGTGTAAGACTCGTTCGGTAGTTATAATCCTGCCTTAGCTTTTTAGAACTATCTACTTCTTATGCAAAATCGGGATACTTCGGAATCGTCCCGAAGGGACTCAGGCATGTAGCCGGGGGTTTCAACCCCCGGAGAATAACCAAAAAATAATTGGTAAGTATCAGAGGCTCAAGCAAATCATGCCGAACGCAAGGCCGCCAGGGACTCTTCTTCCTGAATCGGATCGACGTCGGCAACCGCCGAAATCGATTTTCCCAGCCACATGGCCCAACTGACATACTTGGGGTTATCCAGCTTCAACATAAGAATGGGGCTATTGGTCGGCCGTACCGGTTTTCTGGCAAGTCGCATACGGGCTTCTCGCGGCGTGCGGCCCCCTTTTCGCACGTTGCACTTGCGGCACGCACAGACCATATTTTCCCACGTATTCTCGCCGCCGCTCCGTCGCGGGATGACATGATCCAAGCTGAGCTGTGAGACCGAGAAACGTTTGCCGCAATATTGACAACGGTACGAATCGCGAGCGAAGATCGCCTGGCGACTTGGGTGGAGCGAAGCGCGAGGCACCCGATCGTAAGAAAGAAGCCGAACCACACGAGGCACCTGCAGCTCGAAATGGACCGAGCGAATCCAGTCGTCCAGCGGCCGCTTCTTCACCACTCGCATCTCGCTGATCAGCCGCCACGACTCGAAATCATAATTGGCAAAATAACCGTCTTCGTTATCGATAACCTCAGCCAGCTCGGCAAGAAGCAGTCCGAGCGCTCGCCGCACGCCCACGACGTGGACGGCCATATAAGATCGATTCAACACCAGCACGCTGGCATCCAAAGCTGCGGTAGAGGACATCTCGACACGCTTGATCTTTTAGGTCGGAAGAGATCGACGAATGGAACCGAACCATTCCCAAACAGGATTATCAGTAAGCCACGCGAACCTTCCTGACAGCCAAAAAACCTCTTTTTTATACACAAACAGCCCTCTCCTCCGTCGCAAATGACGTAAAACGAAGGCCGTTTACCGTAAAATTTGCCAAAATCGGCACTTTATACAACCTAGCTTTCCTTATTTTACATGATCGTGACAAATTATGCCATACCACTTAAGGCAAGAAAAAAGGTGGCCAAAAACGGCCCAATAAGGGTTGCCATGACGAGCCCCTTAGGGGTAGGATGGAGTTACTACTCAGGAACTACATAAAAAAGATAAAAAGCAAACTCTAGGAGGGTGGCCTTATGATTCGATATTGTTGTGATTGGTGCCATAGAGAAATCGATCCGAATGGTGAACTTCGTTATGTCGTGAAGATGGAAGTCTTCGCGGCCTTCGATCCCGCTTCGGAAAATGAATATGCCGACGAACGAAATCACCTCCAAGAGATCCAAGACATCCTGGAGCAAGTCGAAGCGGTTGACCCTTATCAGTCCGGTAGCGACCTCTATCGCGAAGTCCGTTACGACCTCTGTCCCGAGTGCCACAAACGTTTCATGCGCGACCCTCTCGGTCGTGGAAGCAAAAGCCAACAATCGCTCAACTTCAGTCAGAATTAGGAAAGAGAGGACAGATAACAGGAGGTGCTATCGCACCGGCGTAAAATCACCATGGAGCGGAAGCTCCTCTGTCATCTGTCCTCTGTTATCTGTCCTCCAAATCTATGTCCCGTCGCTATCGTCGCAAGAGACCGGCCTACTCGACAAAGTCGCTTCTTATTCTGATACTCGTTATCCTTGTCGCGTTAGGTCAGGCCTTTCTCGAAGAAGAACCGCCGGACTCGCTCGATCCGGGGATCTATCACGTCGAACGGGTGGTTGACGGCGACACGCTCCTCCTGACCAATCAAGCACGAATCCGGCTGCTCGGCGTCGATACGCCGGAGACCGTCAAAAAAAAATCACCC
>JASFHG010000359.1:0-4731 GCA_050123355.1 Planctomycetia bacterium | reverse complement strand
TCCTTTGCCAACTTAATAACCGACGTGCTCGTCTGATAGCGATGCTGGATCAGATCCTTCTGTCGAGGGGTCAATTTGGAAATACACCCCTTTAGAGCCGCGTGCATCTCTTCGGCTTGGCTGCTCACCGCCACCGTATCGTCTGCCACGTTGTCTAAAAGGTCGTCGTCGAACCAGAGCAGATCGCGAGATTGTTTACGCCAGAAGTACATCACCTCGTAACGAGCCACCGAGAGAGCCCAGGCCAAAAAGCTGGTGCCTGCCTGGAAATCATCGAACTTCTTCCACAACACCGAAGCAACTTCCTGAAAAACCTCTTCGGCGTCACATTCGTGGGGTATGAACGAACGTATATAGCCGTAGATCTGAGGCTGAAACTCGATCAAAAGGCGGCCAAAATTTCGTTCTTCTACTTGCATGGTTCTATTACCGGTTGCATAGTACTCCTACTTCAAACCCTAATAGTAAACGACGCCAAATCAAGGAACCTTCCGGAGAAATTTTTCGCAAAAGCAAAGAATCCTTACCGAAGAACCCATCAAAAGCCATAAGTCCTTTTCCGAAAAACACTTGTGGACGCGTCTTTTTTTTCACGCAATCAGCCGATTTCACGCCAACCCAAAGTATCCAACTAGCCAAAAACACAGAGCCATCCCCCCACTTTCAAGGTATCCATGAAAACCATTCCAGCGACACCAAACGCCCCCTAAAGACAACAAAAAACCTTTGGAATAAAGAGTGATTCTGACCTCGCAACAAAGTTTTTTCAATTTTATAAAATTTTAGTGGGAAGGTTTCTTGATTTGGAGTCGTTTACAATTAGGGTTTAAATGTAAGACCCTGCTTTAACAAAAAAGATGCAAGAGGGGGTGAGGGGTAATTACCTCCTTTCGGGGCTGACACCTTTTTTTGGATACCACGGCGAACCGGCATTTACCCCATAGGTTCTACCGTGACAAAAACTACAAGGGAACCTTTTCTATTAACCCCTTGGTTCTCTGATAGGTTATCCAAGAAGGTGTCTGTCCCCCTTTAAACAAACTTATTTTATTGTATGCAAAACCACTTTGATTCATGGCCATTTGTTTTTGAAGGTAACTCATTATGAAATCCATTTTTTATTGCGTATTGGTCGGTTTGCTTATCGCATCGCTCCATGTCAATGTAGCACTTGCTCAAACCACCTTCGGGTCACTCGTGAACGACATCATCGATCGCGACCAACTGGCCGTGCATCCAACGTACGAAACCCTCCAATCCAGCAGCTACAATCCCTATCCCACGGTTTTGGGAGCACCGGCCAACTTTTCGAATCCGGATCGCAATTTCTTTTCGGGAAGCGAAATGGTCGACGGAGAGCTGGAATACACCATGCTGGAAGACACCGGCCCGGGCGTCATCACTCGATGGTGGATGACCAGCAGGTACGATCAAGGAGAGATCAAAGTCTATATCGACGGCGACCCTGTCGCTGCCATATCCGGAACGTTTCGAGATGTGTTAGGCGGCAACGCAACGCAGGTAGGGGATGAATTGTCCTTCAACACGCGGGACAACTATAAAAGCGGCTACGACCTTTACGCCCCGATCCCTTATTCCGAAAGCATCAAAATCGCCTATCGCGGAAGCATCAGCCAATCGCTCTACTACAACATCAATTATCGCAAATGCGACTCGGCCGAATCGGTACAATCGTACACCGCCTCGGATCCGACCACCTATGCGACTCAACTCCAGACGGTCAACAACGAAATAGCAACTCCCACCGTGACGGGTCATGTGGGCAATCAACACTCGCAAAACTCGATGCTGACGGCAGGGCAGGACGTCACTTACAACCTTAGCGGCACCGGGGCCATCCGACGCATGCAGGTACAAATCGACGCCGCAGACGAAGCAACCGCACTGAAAGACACCTACGTCGAGCTGGTCTTCGACGGCCAGGTCACCGCCCGCGTACCGTTGGGACATTTCTTCGGCAACGGTGACAGCAGCACCAGCGCCACCTACAACACATTCGAGGATCTCTATCGAACCGTGGCCGGCGACGGCACGATGACCTCTCGTTGGGTCATGCCCTATCAAACCAGCGCCCAGGTTCGGCTCGTGAACGAAGGCAGCCAAAGCGTGGACGTGACCTTGGAGATCGATTCCGGCGACTGGACCTGGAACTCGGGTTCAATGCACTTCCATGCCAACTATGTCGAGGAAAACGAAATCAAAACCCGAGCAAGCAACGGCACGGCCGATTTCCGCTACCTGACAGTCCGCGGCCAAGGAACCTATGTGGGCGACACCCTCTCGCTCCAAAACAATGTCGTTACCACCAGTACTCTTCCTTGGTGGGGTGAAGGGGACGAAAAAGTGTATGTCGACTACATCGATTCCAATGGTGTCGGAAGTGATGCCTACCCGACCCACTTCGGTACCGGTACCGAAGATTACTACGGCTATGCATGGGGGCATGTCGAAACGTTCGACAGCGGCTTTATCGCACAACCGATCGCTGACGGAAATGATGCAACCGGCCGTACGGTAAACTCGCGAGTACGAGCCTTGGACACGGTTCCCTTCGACGAATCGTTTAAATTCGACATGGAAATATGGCACTGGCAGGAAACGGATGTCGACTTTGCGTCCACCGCATACTGGTATGGGCGGCCCGGCGCGTCGGCCATGCGGGTAGCGGCCGATTTGGCGACCGACTTTCAACAAGGTCAAAATTTCAGCACCGGTGGCATCTCCGATACGGCCGGCGATGGTCAATGGTTCTATCTGTCGTCCAGCGATGCCAATCCTTCTGACACCAGTGCTCAAACAGCCTACCTGACCGCCGGCACCGTTGGCCGGATCGGCAGTCAAGGCTATGGCGGCGGACAAAACAATGCCAATCTGGTCTGCATTTCCGACGAATATATCTTCGCCGACGGTGGCGACAATATCGGCATCCAAGGCGGCCCCGGCTATCATGAACTGGCGCTGAGCCCGGCCGGTACCATCTTCACCGGCTCCTTCATCGGCGAGGCCGAAATGCCCTACGCCGTGGCACGCTGGATCGCCGGAGAATCGTCGACCGGCCTGGCCAATATCAGCGGCTCGATACGGAACTTTGTCGATGGCTACGACAGCGTCGATTTTTACATCTACGTCGATGGTGAGCTTATGTTCACGGCCGAGGGGATTATCGATACCTTGCCCGAGTCGTATTTCGACTTCGACGTGATACTCGAAGAAGGAAGCACGGTCGACTTCGTCCTCGGCAATGGCGATTACAATAACCTTTACGCCGACGAATCGCTCCTCCGTGCAACGATCATGGTCCTGGAATATCAGGCCGTTCCCGAACCGTCGACCGTCGTTTTATTCCTCTCCGCCCTCCTCGCGGCAGGAATCGTCTTCATTAAGAAACGGCAGTAACGCTTAACCGCGTCACCTTAAAAAACGACCCTCGGCTAACATGGATGAACCGAGGGTCGTAAGTTTATTGATATCTGTATTTTCAATGATTCTTTGGCTATTGTCCGACGCACTCCTGCAGCCGCCATGACGCGGACCACCAGGAAACCGCTGTGCTTCCCAAGCATCATGAGAGAACAGGATCGTCCGTGGTTTCGTTTTCCTTTTGCCTTCGTTCCTTCTCCTCGATCGCTCGACGGATGGCAAGAGCCAACTCGACTTCGTTACACGGCTTGGTAAAGAAGTGGAAAACATTGGCTTCGTTGATGGATCGAATCGCCGTTTCGGTAGTCGCATTTCCCGTCAACAGGATTCGCATCACTTCAGGGCAATTTTCAGAAACCCATTTCAGTAAATCCGTTCCCGACATACCGGGCATCGTCTCGTCCGAAACAATAACGTCCACACTCCATGCCTTGAGTATATTCATTGCTTCCTCGCCGGACCGTGCGGTAAAAAGCTTGTATGGCTGGTTCCGAAGCACGCGAGCTAATCCATGGAGCACATTCGTATCATCATCAATCAGTAATACAGTTCGGTTCATTTCTACACCTTGTTGAAAAAAAGGTTTTTACAAACGTTATATTATCAGTTACACAATGTTGTTGAATCTGGTTTCACTAAACTGGTTTCATTAAAAGTTATTGACTCAAACAGGCGGACTCCTCTTCTTCCTGCTCAACGCCCCCTCCCAAGACCACATCCATCGCCAGAGGCAAGCGGACGATAAAGGTAGTTCCTTCGCCGACCTCCGACTCGAAGTTAATGGTACCACCGTGTTTTTCGACAATAATCGAATAAGCAATCGCCAATCCTTGGCCGGTCCCTTTGCCAACTCCCTTGGTGGTAAAAAAGTGATCAAACACTTTGGAACGGATCTCCTCGGGAATGCCTGTCCCGGTATCCTGAATGCGAACCTCCACCCAATCATTCTCATGAGTGGTACTGATCGTAATGGTACCCTGAGGCGTCGAACTTTCATCGGCGCCTTCGAGAATCGCCTGGGCTGCATTGACAATCAAATTCAAAATCACCTGGTTAAACTCGTTCGGGAAGCAAGGAACCAAGGGCAAATCGGGGTCAAATTTCGTTACTACCTCGCCGGCATATTTCCACTCGCTTCGAGAGACCGTCAACGTACTTTCAATCGCACGATTGAGATCGATCGACTGTTTTTTGTCGCTACCGGGGTGGGAAAATTCCTTCATGGCACGAACGATTTCGGCGACTTTGTCGACCCCTTCGATCGATTGTTGAATTGCCTTAGGGGTCTCT
>JASFHG010000358.1:0-4748 GCA_050123355.1 Planctomycetia bacterium | reverse complement strand
AAAGGCTCAAAATAAAGATAAACAGCTCATAGATGGTAAGCGGGTTTACCAGTCGGCGTAGCGGTCGAACTTTTTTGCGTTTGGAGGGCATGTTAAATTGTAGGATGCGTCGAGACGCACCGATGGAATAAACGTTTTTCAGGAGGTGCGTCTCGACGCACCCTACATCATGCTTGCTCGACCGGCTCGACCAAGACACGGTAGCCGTGGACCTCGACCACCACCACGCGGGTACCGGCGGCGAGCATCTCGCCATCGGAGATCACGTCGACGATCCGGTGGCCTTCGAAGCGGGCCTTCCCGCTCGGGACCAGGCGGGTTGTCGTAGTTCCCTCTTTCCCGACAAGCCACTGATAATCGACCAGCGACTCTTTCTGCCCAATCTGATCCTGTTCTTCTTCCGAAGGGGGCGCCAACATGATCCCGCCGACAAACGGGACCTTGGGAAGCCATCGATGAATAAACACGGCGGCAATAATGACCCCGGCCGAAGCACCGATGAAGACAAACAGGCTGTTTTGAAGCTGTTCTAGTTGGTACGTGTTGCGGGGAAGGATAAACCGCTGACACGCCAGGATAACCGACACAATAATCAAGCCACCGCCGCCCAGCCCGAAGATCCCGAAGCCGGGGATGACAAAAATCTCCAGAGCAAGGCAACCAAGTCCGATCATGAAGAGGATCACTTCGAGCCATATCGCGTTTCCGCCGAGGAATTGGCTCCAGAAAAAAAGCGAAAAGGCAACCAGAGCAATAAAACCGCCAATGGCCGTGCCGGGGGCATGCAACTCGGCAACGATACCCGCTCCACCGATCATCAACAGCAGCATCGCCACCCACGGCGAAGCGAGCCCGGCAATCAATTCATCGGACCAATCAGGCTCCACCAAGGCCGGATCATCTTCCAGGCCGTACTCGGTTTTCAAAGCATCGAATGAATCGACCATCTTATCGGCGAGTCGAAAATCGACCGCTTCCTGCCCGATCGCTTTGAATTGGCTATCCTGCTTCGTAATGGCACCGCCCCGTTTCCATTCCTCCGCATCCGGCTGCGACTCGCGCTCCTCATCACAAAAATATTCGTCGACCCCAAGCCGCGTGCAACGAAAAACGGTCAACCTCGGGTCAATGATCGCCGCCGGCAGCGACCAGGTCCGGTTTTTGTCGCGGGCAAAGGTCTTGATCGTGTCTCGCATCTGGTCGATTTCGGTCGGACTGGCCGCATAGTCGCCGGAACCTCCGAAAATCGCGTTGGGGCCTACCACCACTTCATCGGCCGCGAGAGCAACGATCGCCGCTTCGGCACGAGCTTCGCTCGGGACATAGGCCACCACATGAATCTGGTCCGAAGGGAGCTCTTGGATCAAATAATTCGCCAACGTGAAACTTTCTTCCGGCGATCCGCCAGGGCTGTCGATCCAAAGACAGATAAAATTTGCACCATCTCGATCCACCGCCTGGGCAATCGCGCGTCGGGCCTGATCGATTTTGTTCGCATCGAGCGGGCCACGCAAGTCGACGCGGGCCGCACGCAATGATTCGGGTTGAAGAAACGTCTCTTTCAGCGACTCCGGCGGAAGCTTCATCTCGCGGGCAACACCACGCACATCCGGCACAATTTTCGAAACAAAACCAAGCCGATTCCCTTGTTCCGCATCAAAGACGGCCGGTTCGCCGGCCGCGACCAATTCTCGCGGGTTCGAGACGGATCGCTTTTCCTTGAGCTCTTCCAAACCTTCAGGCGTAACAAACTCACTGCCCGCCTCGGTGGTCACTTCGAGCAACTTGCGGCTCGGGTCAAGCATCGCCAGGGCAATCTCGGGCGGAATGGTCTTCCGCCGCGAGGCAATCTCTTCATACCCGGCTAAAAGAAACGAATCGATCTGCTTCTCGTCGATCCCCGCCGCACCGATCGTCGCGTCGGGGCCAAGCATAATCCGATCGCACGCCGAAGCAATCAAAACGGCATGCCCTTCGATCGACTGAGGAATATAGGCTACGGTCGTCGCTCCGGCCAAGGCCTCGCCGGAAAGGAACCGGGCAAGTTCTATCGACGTACCGAAAACGCTCCCTCGGCCTTTATCTTTACGTGTCGGGGGCACATAAAGCTCCAGCACGATGACCGGCCGAACACCCTCGGCCCGAGCCTCTTTGAGCGTCTGGGTAACAAATCGCTTCACACGACGATTGGTCTGCTCCGTGATCGGCAACGTCAAGCGGATCAGCATCGCCTTGCGAGCAACGGAAGCTTTCGGCGACGCCTCTGACGGTTCGACTTCCTGGCTGCGGAGTGTTGCAGGCCCAAGAACCAAAAAGGCCAACAGGAAAAAGACGGGAAGAACCCGTTTCAGGACGGTTCCCCAGACAACAGTTCGTTGATTTCTCATGGCAACCCAAATACAAGCGTAAAACGGTTAATCCATATGCAGCTAACATACGGTGATGATTCAAGTCAAATCCGAACCCGGATCAAGACACCGCATTATAGCCCGTTTGGTTCTCTCCGGTCAATTCCAGGAGACTTTCTTTTTGCGAGAAGCGCATAATGGCCGCGAACAGGTTTTCGGACTCGATCGGTTTCCGCAAATAATCGTCGCAACCGGCTTCGATACATCGCTTCCGGTCGCCGCTCATGGCGTTGGCCGTCAGAGCAATAATCGGGCCGTCGTATCCAAGATTTCGCAATCTTTTTGTTGCACCATAGCCATCGAGGACGGGCATCTGCATGTCCATCAGAATCAAGTCGTAAGGACTGTGATTCTCGACCGCGCGTATCGCTTCTTCGACTGCTTCTTGCCCATTTTCGGCAATGGTCACTTTTGCGCCCGTTTTTTTGAGCAAAGTCGAAATCAGTCGCTGGTTATCGACACCATCTTCCGCCAACAAAATTTGGCTATGCAGCGTCGGCATTCGACTTGAAAGTGCCTTGGTCTTGATTCTCGACAGTACAAGCTTGTCCAGCATCCGTGTACCATGCGGAACATTCACGTCTACATTCAATGTAAAAGTGCTTCCTTTTCCTTCTACACTCTCGACGGTCAAGTCGCCACCCATCAACCGGGCAAGCATTCGGCTAATCGTCAGGCCAAGCCCGGTTCCACCAAACTTTCGGTCCGTGGACGATTCGGCTTGTGAAAACGGCGAAAACAGGGAATCCAAGCGATCGGCCGGAATCCCGATCCCCGTATCTTCAACATGGAGGATCAACGTATCGAAAGAAGCATCTTTACTCTTTTTCCGCAACCCGACTTTGATGCGAATAGACCCTTCTTGAGTAAATTTGATCGCATTTCCGATCAGGTTCACTAAAATCTGCCGCAACCGGAACGAATCCACTTCGACCGTCTTAGGCAATCGCGTGAAACTCTCGGCTGAAACACTCAACCCTTTGCTTTCTGCCGCCGGATGGGTAAGCGTAACGACATCGGAAATAACCTCCGAAAGCGAGCACGGTTCCTTGATCATTTCGACCTTACCCGCTTCGAGTTTCGAAAGATCGAGGATCGAATTGATCAGTTCCATCAGATGCTTACCGTTACGTTGGACTGCATCGATGTATCCTTTGATCTCCATGCTGGCAAATTCGCACCGACGAGGACAACTGTCGGCGATCAACTCCAGGTAACCCAAAATGGCCGTCATGGGCGTTCGGATTTCGTGACTCATGTTTGCCAAAAGCTGCCCTTTTTGGACACTGGCTTCTTCGGCCGTGTTCTTTGCCGTGACCAATTCTTGCTCGACCTTTTTGCGACGGACAAGGTCTTTTCCTTGCTTCATGAGCATGAATGCCATGCCCACCCCAAACAAAATGGAAAAGGTTCCAAAAAGAATAATCGGTAACGAAAAAGTGGCATTGGCATCCTGGTTCAAGGTGAGGCATAACCCTTGATCCAATATCGGAAAATGAACCGATTTCGGCGAAGTCGTCGAATCACCGGTTTGTGCTTTAACTTTGTCAACCGCCTCTTGCGAAGCAACCGCCTGGTCAAATTGAATAGAATACTCTCGCTTCAACGGCGACGGAGGTAATACATTAAACAGCTTTCTACACGAATAGGTCCCGACAAAATAGCCAAGCAATCGATTATTATCCGGCTCCAGAACGGCTACCCAAACCTGAAAAATCGAATCGCGCCGGTCTTTCTGGGTAACAGGAATATAAATCGGAGCATCTTCTTTTTGTGAACGCTCGGCCGCCTCTTGGCGTTCCGAAGAATGCATGGTTTGTTCGATCTCGTGCTGGAAGATCCTTCGAACGGCGACACGTTCGACTTGCAACTGAGAATTGACCCAAGCAATTCCCAATAAACCGGGATGTTCCTTCACATATAGGGAAACATGGGAGTTAAAGGACTGAGGAGCAAGGTTTCCCGCAATCAATTCCTCGGAAAGAAGCTCGAGATATTCTTCATCGCTCTTTAAGCGCTGCTTGACGCTATGAAGAGCCGATTGGGTATAACTGGATAATGCCTGTTGATTTTCGGCTCTGCGATTTTGCCAAATCAACCAAAAAGAGCATACCAAAGCAAAGATAAATCCTGTAGCAAGAAAGGTTGGCGATATCAATCGATGATAGCGCGACCTGCTTTGCTTACTTTGCTCGGTTGGGGCGAGATGAATCGTTTCTGTAGTTGTTCCGTTTTTGCTCATGAATCTCAAATTTATCAAAGTTGCGCATCTCAGACAGAAATTTATGAATCGGCAAAACTATATGCCAGTTTTGGAATGAAATCAAAACACTCCAATTT
>JASFHG010000357.1:0-4760 GCA_050123355.1 Planctomycetia bacterium | reverse complement strand
AACATCGTTCAGCGCGTTTTTGCAGCTTTTGGATCACGAGAGACAGGAAAAAAGGATCCGCTTTTTACAGGGAGGACACAGAGAGCACAGAGATACTCAAGTTAAAAATTCTTGCAAAACTTCATGGCTCCCACAGACCTCAAAAGATTTTTTTGAATTTCTCCGTGTCCTCCGTGCTCTCCCTGTAAAAAACAAAAAACCTTCGTGGTTATTTTGTCTCTCTACGCGAATTTCAGATACGGCTCGGCGCGGCGGAGGAGTTTGCCGACGCGGCCGATTTCGTTGAGGCGGTGGACGCGGTTGCCGTTGCCGCGGAGCTTGAGGATGCGGTCGACCGTGACCGGGCCGAGGCCGGGGACGCGGAGCAATTCTTCACGGTCGGCCCGATTGATGTCCAGCGGGAAGATCTCCGGATGGGCGATGGCCCAGGCCTCTTTCGGGTCGGTCGTCAAACTCAAGTTCCCCTCGGGATCGTAGGGGATCTCTTCTTCCGAAAAGCCATACTGACGTAGCAGGAAGTCGACCTGATAGAGGCGATGCTCCCGCGTGAGCTCGTCGTGGCCGGCATTGTGACCGGCGTTGGAAAGCTTGAGGATCGGCGGCTCGGTCTCGTCGAGGGGTTTTTGGTAGGCACTGAAATAAACGCGTTGCATCCGGAGCCGCTGGTAGGCGGCGGCCGTGTACTGCACGATCTCGCGGTCCGACTCGCCGGCCGCGCCGACGACGAACTGGGTGGTCTGCCGCTTGCGGCTGAATCGTTCGCCGGGGGCGGTCAACTCGCTGATCCGTTTCAGCGGGCGGATGACGTCGTCGAGGTAGTTTTTCGTCCCGCACAGTTTTTGAAAATGCTTTTCGCCCGGGGCTTCGATGTTGATCGAGACGACCTTGGCCAGGGAGAGGGCCTCTTCGATCGCGGCGTCCGACGCGCCGGGGATCACTTTCAGGTGGATGTAGCCGCGGAACCCTTTCCGTCGCACGAGTCGTGCCGTCCGGTTGATCCGTTCCATCGTGATGTCGGGGTCGTCGATCACGCCGCTACTGAGGAACAGGCCGCTGACGATCCGCGCGCGGAGGTAGGTCATGAACGTATCGGCGGCCGCCTCGGGCGAGAGGGTGCATCGTCGCGGGTCGCGGTCCCGTCGCAGGGGGCAGTAGCGGCAGTCGTTCGTGCAGTGGTTCGACAGGAGCGTTTTGAAGAGCATGGTCTTTCGCCCGTCGGCCATCGTGGTCGGATAGATCCAGCTCCCCTGCTCGCTCCGTTTTCGCGAATCGGCCCCTTTCTGCCCGCAGGCGCACGCCAGATCGAACTTCGCATCGTTGGCGAGGATCTGAAGTTTTTCCTGCGTATTCGGCGGCACATGAATCGCGGCCATCGTGGGGTTCCTTGACGATAGCGGGTAAACGTACGGTAGTATGCGGTTTAGCCGACGAACATCGTTCGTCGTGTTTGGCTTTTATTTGTTAGCGGCGGCGGATAGGATCCGCTGCCGCTAACAAAAATATAAACACTCACCAAATGGAGAACCGCTGAAACTACAAAATTCTACGTCAGCGGTGGATCGCCCAGTTTCCATAGGGTTTGGGTTTCGGTGATTTGATCCATGGCGAAGTTGGGGTCGATGTGTTGCGGGATGGTGAACGAATGGGTTCGGATGATTTTCCAGTTGATAAGGTTCAAAATCAACAAAACCCGAAACAGTCGCGAGTCGGTTTTCTTCAGGTCGAGGTTGGTCGGCACCTCTCTTCCTTGGCGGAATCGGAATTGTTTTCTTTTCCCGTGCGGATAGTGGACCGTCGCGCCGACTTCCCAGGTGCTTCGTTGGCCTCGTGCGGAGGAGTCCAGGATCAACGGCACTTTCGCCACGCCGAACGCGGCCGCTTCGCAGTTGAATTTCGCCGAGACGGGCCGGAGCCGTGGCGGTCGCGTGGGATACAGCGTGATATTTACGCTGCACGAGTTTTCGTATTTGTTCTGAAAATGGATCACCAGCCAGAACGAGTCGTCTTCGCGACGCTCCGTCGAGAGGTGGAACTGGACCCCGTTTTGCTCGAAATTGGACGACCCGAAATTCATGGAAAGGTAGTCCGGCAGGAGGTCCTTTCTTTGCCACATCTGGATCAGGACGAACAGCAGCGCGATCGCCAACACGGGGCAGACAATGCGGAAGACCCACAGCATTTGAGTGGATGTGGCGCTTTTGTTGAACCATACCGCTCCGGCAACGACGGCCAGAACGATCATCATAAACGCAATGAAGGCTTGAAGCGTTTCTCTCATGATATTGATAAGTGGTTAAACGTGTTCTGGTATTGTGTCACGAAAAATTTTCATGGTTTTTGTTTAGCCGCCGGACATCGTCCGGCGCGTCTTGATGCCGCTTAAACACGACGAACGATGTTCGTCGGCTAAACCTCATATCTAGCAGTTATTGTCGTGACACAGCACTGGTTTTAAAAAATCGAACATCGCCGTCGATAAATGAGTGCTTCAAGCTTAAGGAGATAAAACGGCTTTACAAGTTCTTGGGGCAAACGTCCTTCACGGGACATGCCTTGCAGTCCGGTTTTCGGGCCATGCAATATTCCCGCCCGAGCCGGACGAGTCGGTGGCTGAAATCGATCCACTCCTCCCGGGGGAGCACGGCCATTAATTCTCGCTCAATCTTCGTCGGATTCTTCTCCGAGGTCAACCCCATTCTGCGGCTCAAACGGGAGACATGCGTGTCGACGACCACGCCCGAGGCGATGCCGTAAGCCGTTCCCAGCACGACATTTGCCGTTTTTCGGCCGACGCCGGGCAACCCGACGAGCGTCTCCAGATCGCGAGGCAGCTTCCCTTTATGGTTTTCGACCAACTCCCGGCAGCATTCACGGATATTCTGGGCCTTATTGCGAAAAAAGCCGGTACTGCGGATAGCTTCTTCCAGTTCTTCCTGTGAAACGAGTGCAAAATCGGCGGCCGTGCGGAAGCGGCGGAAAAGATCCTTCGTCACGATGTTCACCCGCTTGTCCGTGCACTGGGCCGAAAGGATCGTCGCGACGAGCAGTTGGATCGGGTTGCCGAAATCGAGCGAGCACTTCACCGACGGATACTTCTTGATAAGCCGCCGGTGCAGCTTGGCCGCATGTCGTTTTTTTTCCGTGAGAGAGGCCATTGAAGTATGTTTCTTAACGATTACGAAGTACACGAAATAATAAAGTTTAGCCGCCGAACATCGTTCGGCGCGTTAAAGCGGTATCAAAACGCGCCGAACGATGTTCGGCGGTTAAACGTTAACCAACACAGATAAACGCTGCGCGGCGGCTTGGCGACTTGTTGTATGCTTCGACGGCCGCTTCGGTCGGCATGATTTCGCTATCGATCCGGCGCGAGGCGAGGTATCGGCTCGCTTCGTCGGAGAGGGTCGTTTTGTTTTTCTTCGAGCCGGTGCCGATGAAGATCGTCTGAGGGCCGCCTTTGCACGCCTTGGCGATCTGATGGGCCGTGATCTGGCGATATCCGTCCGAGGTGGTGTGAAATTCGTTTTTCTGTCGCTTCGCCTTGCCGCCGAGCGTGATGAAGAAATCGCCGTCGAAGCTTTTCTTCTTGAACGTATACTCGTCGCCGTCCCGTTCGATTTTGGGTAACTGATAGGCGATGTTTTGATGGGCTTCGCGCGGGTCGACCCCTTCGGCCATCTGGATCAGGGCGACGGCACCCAGCGTTACCGCGTCGTCACCCAGGGCCGCGACGTGGACGTGGCCGGCGTCGCGGGCACCGGGGAGCTGGTCGTTTTGGATGACCTGTTCGACGATCGGGACGAAGAACTCGCTGCACGCCTCGACCACGCCGCCGCCGAGCAGGATGATTTCGGGATCGAGCAGGTGGCGGATCGTCAGGCAGGCCGTCCCCAGAATTTTGGCCGCTCGGCCGAGCACTTCGAGGACCAGTTCGTCGTTTTCTTCGATCGCACGCCGTAACATGCTGCTGCGGATGAGGCTCAGGTCGCCGTCGAGCATCTCGGTCAGGACGGTCTTGCGGCCGGCGTCGACCGCTTCTCGCAGCTCACGCTCGACGGCTGTTCGACTGGCAAGCGTTTCGAGGCAACCGCGGTTCCCGCAGCCACACAGACGGCCGTCAATCTCGACGACCATGTGCCCGACTTCCGAGGCGGACTCGCGAGCGCCGGTCCACAGTCGCGTACCTTGCACAAAACCGCCGCCGACGCCGGTCCCGACGAGGATCGCCATCACGCTTTCCGCATCGCGGGCCGTGCCGAGCCAATTTTCGCCCAACGCGCCGAGATTGCAGTCATTTCCGATCGCGACCGGTACGGAAAATTTCTTGCCGAGCCGATCGCCGAGGAAGACGTCTTTGAACGACATGTTCGGCGTGATGACGACCAGGCCTCGCTCGGTGTCGACGACGCCCGGCATCGCGACGCCGATCCCCAGGAGCTGCCCGTCTTTGGGCATCTCTTCGAGCATGGTCTCGATCGCTTCTTCGATGGCAACGATCGCGCCTTCGGCACCCTGATCTCGCGGGGTGGGGCGTTTATGACGGTCGTAGATCACGCCCGCCGCGCTGACCAGAGCAGCCTGAATCTTGGTCCCGCCGACGTCGACACCGATGTAGTAGGTATTGGAGTTGGATTCTTTCACTTGGCTTGCCTCTTGAATTTTGCTCGAGCTTTGTGACGTTGCTATTCCGCAGTGGGTTTATGGAGTCCATTTGTTAGCGGCGGGGCTTGTCCCCGCGTATTCAACGTTTTTTAACGCGG
>JASFHG010000356.1:0-4769 GCA_050123355.1 Planctomycetia bacterium | reverse complement strand
TTCCCGATAAAACGAAGGTTCAACGTCGTTTTGCTGTCGGAAAGGAGATCAAAGGTACGCTCATGGTGAGGCTGGCCCAGGACAACAAGTGGTATGTTCTTTTGTGGGCTTCTAAGGGTGATAGGCTTGAAAAGCGCGCCGAGACTATCGCGAATCGACATATTCACAAAGACAATCCGAGATTCAAGGCGGCACTCTACACTGATATCCGTGTTGGACGGGACAATATCCGAATCGTAGAGACGAATACTCGGGAGAAGGTTAAGCTGGTAGAAGACCGAGCCACTTTCAACAAGGTTCGAAAGCTCAAAAAGGAGGGCAGCGAGAAGCCCTTAACAAAAGCCGTAAAATCCGAAGTAAAGCCGACCAACAAGGCGAAGAAGAAAAAGGCCGCTTCTAAGAAAACGACCGCGAAGAAGCCGATCGCCTGATTGAAAGGGCAGAGTTTCCCCTTCGGGGGCCGTGACTACCGGTGGCCCAGCGGCCGCCGGTATTTTTTTGTGGAGGACACAATGAAATTTTTGCTGGTAGGATTGGTCATACTCATTGGATGCGCTGAAAAAGTCGATAAATTTACAGTTGATGGGGGGTTTTCATCTTCTGTTGACGCCGACACTGATACGGACACTGATACCGATACCGATATGGACACTGACACCGACACTGATACCGATACCGATACCGATACTGATACCGATGCCGATGCCGATACTGATACCGATACCGATGCCGATGCCGATGCCGATACCGATACTGATGCCGATACTGATACTGATGCCGATACTGATGCCGATACCGATACTGATACCGATACTGATGCCGATACTGATGCCGATACCGATACTGATACCGATACTGATACCGACACAAAGGGGTGTTCGGACGAATGTTTGGGAAACGATTGCTTGAGCGGCGTGATGATGGCCTGTTTAGATGTCAACAACGACGGTTGCAAAGAACTCGTAGAGGTTATGGCTTGTCCGATCATGTGTTTTGAGGGTAAATGTGTTGAGTGTTCCGTAATAGAAGATTGTCAGGATTCGAATACAGAGGATTGTGTTGAAGGAGGATGCAAGGAAGCTGATGTCTGGGCATATGGGACAGTTGAGTTGGGGGTGGTCGACATTGACCCTTTCGATGTTGTGTGGCGTGGATCGGCATATTATGAGCTTGTCTCTGGGATTACGTTTGTCAGTTTTGATTCTGTCAATGTCGAGGGGTACTTTATCGATATCGAAATTTACAGCGGTACCAAGCTTTGGAGCTGGATAGATGGTGCTCATGGCGAGGGGACAATATCCGTTGACCTTGAAATTGATTCTGAGGAATACAGAAGCGTGAGTCGAGAGTATATCAACGAGGAGATGGGCACTTTTGAATTTTCAACTATGGCTCGCGAACCCGGTGGGGAGGTTGGAGGTAAGCTTGACCTGGGGTTTAAAGGTATTTCCGTAAAAGCAGACTTCTACGCGGCTTTGCCTTACTAGGGGGTGTCATGTTGTCGATTATATATCTTTGCGGTTTTGTTGTGTGCTTTGTAATTCTATGGAATTTAGGGGTCGTTGATGCTTTACTTCGTGCCATGATCTGGCCGCTCGTTTTTGTTGTACTATTCATTCAATGGCTTTCCAATCTCACTGCAATTGATGACCCCGATGATAGCGACTCGACAAACGCCCTCTGAACCCTTCAAAATTCTACTCTTATCACCCTACCCGATTTCAATCCCCATCTGATGGGCGTCAATTCTGTAAGGAACACGGATAGATTCTGTTCATACACATCATAATTTCCTCAATGTTTCAAAATCACTCTGTATATGGCACAATATTCGTGACGATACGGAGCACTCATGGAATCGACACACGAAGCCGATACGTATAATGAAAATTTGGCCAACGCTCAGGCTGCCGCCAAACCTTTCCAGGCAGGTCGAAAAGGACTCACCGATAAACAGATGGAAAAACTCGCGGATGTAATCCTGAGTTTTTCACAGGCGATGTGCGGCGTAACGCTTCACGATTACGAGCTGGAGTTCGGATGGAGGCTTATTTATTCCATTCTCATCGAGGATGCTGATGAGATTACGGCATTGTTCTCCAGGCAATCGGGAAAAACCGAAACGGTAGCCGTAACAGTTTGTGGTCTTCTAGTGATGCTTCCGGTGCTTGCGGAGAAGCTGAAGCATGATGGGCGTATTTCCAAATTTGCTCATGGATTATGGGTCGGGATTTACGCGCCACATTACCATCAGTCAAACATCATGTTCAGACGGATGAAAGCTCGGATGTATTCGCAAGAAGCGAAGAGTACTTTGCTCGACCCGGACATTGATATTGATCTGACGAAGAAGAACGTGATTGAAAACCTTCGATTGCCAAATGGGTCATTTGTCCATTGTGGAACCGCGGCGCCGCAGTCGAAAATCGAGGGGGAGACGTTCCATCTCATCATTTGCGAGGAAGCCCAGGACATTGACAGGAATGTTCTTCGGTCATCAATTCATCCGATGGCTGCCGCAACGGCTGGTTCGTTGGTGAAGATTGGAACTCCAAGTAGAGAGCGGTCGGATTTCTATGAGGCGTGTCGACGAAACAAGCGATCGGATGTTGTAAGGGGGAACACGAGGTCGAAGAAACGCCGGCACTATGAGTTCGATTACACTGTGGCGCAGAGGAACAATCCTCGATATCGGAAGTACGTCGAAAAGGAAAAAGAGCGGCTTGGCGAGGAGTCTGATGACTTCCGGATGAAATACCGATTGCACTGGCTCTTGGAGCGAGGGATGTTCGTCAATCCGGACATGTTCGAGGAATGCGGCATCAGAGAAGACGACTTCCTGGCCATCACAAAGGGAAGCAGGACGAGGAAGAAGCAGATCAAGTTCCGTCGTTCTAGGAACCTCATCACCTATGATTCAACAACACCAAAGATTGTGGCTGCTATCGACGTTGGAAAAGAGAACTCTACCATCGTTACGGTCGGGAGGCCCTTTTGGGACATGCCGATTGACTATGCGGATGGAACTCGGTTTCCAATCCATGTTTGGAACTGGCTGGAGTTGCAGGGAGATAACCACGAAGCACAACATCCGGAGATTTTGGGGTTTCTGGCGAACTACAGAATTTCTGATGTGATCATTGATGCAACGGGTAAAGGCGACCCGGTGTACACACGAATCGCGGCAGATCTTAGAGACCAGGATATTATGGTTCATCCATTCATCTTTTCATCTTCAAGCAAGGACAAAGGATACAAGGCTCTACTTCAGGAGATCAACAGTAGGAGGTTGACCTATCCGGCGGGGGCTGCAGCTGCTCGAACGCAGAAGTGGAAAAATTTCCATTTGCAGATGACGGACTTGAGAAAGAGCTGGCGCGGTAATACCATGGTGATACAGAAGGATGTTTCGAGCGATGAAGCTCGGGACGATTATTGTGATTCTCTGATGATGTTGTGCTGGCTGGTGAATATTGGTTCTTCTATGGAAGTTGAAGAGGCAGATAACATGCTTCTGGGAAGAGTTGCGCGGCTCGCATCCGGAGGGGATATAAGTGGGGCCGTTGGGGCGATGAAAAGACGACTGCGGTCATATCGAAAGAGCTTGGGGTTGAATGGCAGACGGCCAAACCCAAAGTGGGACTGACGGAGGTTTAAATGTCAGGATACTCTGTGTCATCTGCTGAAATCCGGTTTGGGATTGCAAACTCATTTGAAACGCTTTTCAGCGAGGAGCTGGGGCTGAACCATTCTAGACGGCTCAACGCCTATCGAAGGTACTGGTTGGCATATTTTGGGGAGCACTGGTCATACAAAAGAGACGAGGGGGAGACGGCTTACACGGTCAACTATTGCAGGAAGGCTGTGAATAGTCATAACGATTTTGCATTCAGCAAGGGCTTTGATGTGATCGTTCCGGATGACCCAAGTACGAAGGAAAACGAGCAAAAGACTAGAGACTTCATCAAAGTCCTTCTGGATGATACGTGGGAGAGAAACAATAAGAAGTTGTGGATGGTTGAGTGCGGTCAGGGTGGCGGTATCACGGGAGATGTATTTGCTCGGGTGAGCTGGGATAGGACTGATTTGTTCGAGGACCCATATGCACGGGTTGACATCATACCGAGCCACTTTTGCTTTCCTGAATTTTGCGGCCCACATGGAGTTGACAGGAAGAGAATCAAGCGATTGCTGATTGTAATCCCGACATTTGTGGACTCGAACATAACCGCATTGGACCCGGGGCGGGTCATCCAGAAGAATTTTGGGAATACTCGAGTGTCGTTGGTCATGAAGGCCGAATTGTGGACTTCGCCTACTCAGGACGAAAATGGGAATATTGTGACGCCGGCGATGGTTTATGAGTACAAGGACAACGAGCTGGTGAGTGAGAGGGTGAATCCTTTACAGGAGATTCCAGTTGTCCACATCCCAAACTACCCGGTCGCGGGCGAGTACTACGGAATTTCGGACCTGGTTGATGTAACGGACCTGAACACAGAGCTTAACGAAAAACTCACGGATGTATCGGACATAATCGACTATCATGGGTCGCCGCAGACCATCGTAAAAGGTTGCAAGCTTCAGCAGCTTGAAAGGGGTGCGAATCGAATCTGGGGAGTTCCAGCAGATGCCTCGGTCGAAAACCTGGAGTTGAAAGGAGACTTGGCCGCGGCAAATGCGCATCTAGAATATTTGAAGAAAGCCTTCCAAGAATTGTCGAGCTGTCCAGACCATTTTTGGGGAACGCCTCCTCCAATCAGCAACAC
>JASFHG010000355.1:0-4771 GCA_050123355.1 Planctomycetia bacterium | reverse complement strand
TAGCGGTCGAGCTTGCTCGTCGGTTAGAAATCCCATCGACGAGCAAGCTCGACGGCTAAGGCTCTGACCTACATTTGTCTCAAAATCCGGCTTGACCGGCCCGTACGATCGTCTCATTTTACCCAAAATGGAGAAAGGGCGAGGATTTCCGGATCCTTACCGCCGTAACGGGCCTCGCTGCTGACCTCGCTTCCCCCCGCTTTTTCCCCTCCGGACCCTAGGCATCGGTTCGGTTTTTGTTAGAATGAGGGCAATATTCTTATTAGGAACAGGTGTTCTGTAAAAAATCTGGAGCAGACGGATACAGAGCTTATAACACCTGGCGTTATCAAAATGGTCCGATCTTGAATCGACAGAAAGGCAGATATGATGAACCTTTTACGTGGAATCGGTGGAAAGAATCTTTGGAAAGTGACCGCTCTGGTCATGGTGGTTGGATTGACGATGTCGCTCGGATGTCAAAAAGCACCTACTACAGAAAAGACATTTGGTGAAGATGTCGAATTTCTCAAGAAGTATCATAAAGACACGATCGTGCTCGCAGACGAGTCGGGCCAGGCGAAGGTTGTTGTCGTGCCCGCCTATCAAGGGCGTGTCATGACCTCGACCGCCAAGGGTGACGGTGGCACGAGTTACGGCTGGATCAACTACGAGCATATTGCCTCGCAGAAGATCGTTGATCATATGAACGCGTTCGGTGGTGAAGAGCGATTCTGGCTCGGACCGGAAGGTGGCCAGTTCAGCATTTTCTTCAAACCGGAAGCCAAGTTCGAGATGGACCAGTGGCAGACTCCCGCCGCGATCGACTCCGAGCCGTATAAGGTTGTCGAGTCGGACAAGACGAGTGCCAAGTTCACCTACGAGACCAAGCTGACCAACTACTCGAAGACCGAATTCTCGCTGAAAGTCGATCGCACGGTCGAGCTCATCGATGCCGAGAAGGCGGCCGAATCGCTCGGCGTCGAGGTCAAGGACGTTTCGTTCGTCGGCTATCGGACGATCAACGTTCTGACGAACACCGGCGAGGAAGCCTGGTCGAAGGAGTCGGGCCTGTTGTCGATCTGGCTGCTTGGCATGTATAAACCCAGTCCCGAGATGACTGTCGTTATTCCGTTCAACAAGGGCGAAGAGTCCGAACTCGGGCAGATCGTCAACGATACCTACTTTGGCAAGGTCCCGGCCGAACGGTTGGTGGTCGAAGAAGAGGTCCTCTATTTCTCGGCCGATGGCAAGAAGCGGACGAAGATCGGCCTCACTCCGCAACGCTCGAAGGAAGTTGCAGGCAGCTACGACCCGACCAGCAAGACGCTAACCATTGTCAAGTACAACAAGCCCGGCCCGGAAGTGACCGAGTATGTCAATTCGATGTGGGAGATCCAAGAAAAGCCGTTTGCCGGCGACACGGTCAATTCCTACAACGACGGCCCGAACGACCTGGGCGAGACGATGGGCCCGTTTTATGAAATCGAAACCTCCAGCCCCGCATTGGCCTTGGAGCCGGGCAAGACCGGTAAGCATATTTCCGAAACCTATCACTTCCAAGGCGAAGAAACCGTACTCGACCCGATTGCGAAGAAGGTCTTCGGCGTCTCGATCGAACAGATCAAGAACGGCCTGAAGCAAGAGCAGCCTGCGGAAGCGAAACCCGAGCAGGAAGGCGAATAAAGCTTTGTAGTGGAAACCCCTGCAAAGTCAGCCGTTTCCGAACTGTTTTCACGCTTGCCAACCGGACTTGAGATAAGCCTCAAGTCCGGCTTGGGAGCCAAAAACCAAATAGAGGCTTGTTGCCTAGAGGTTCACAATAAACTTTTTGCCCTACCAAAGGGTACACACCAGGCAACAAAGCCAATAAACGATCCGAATTGATTATGTAGGAGATCTCATGAACGAGCGTAAAGTAAAGATTTTACCGAGCGGTGCCAAGTGGCCATTTATTTTGCTGGCCAGTTGCTTTATGTGGTGGGCAATCGCCAACAATTTGACCGATCCTCTGGTCAAGGTGTTCAAAACGGTTTTTGGTATGAATACGTTTGAAGCGTCGTTCATCCAATTTGCTTTTTACTTTGGTTACTTTTGCATGGCTCTGCCCGGTGCCTTGATCGCCCGTAAATACACCTATAAGACCGGCGTGCTCATCGGCTTGGGTTTTTATGCGGTTGGATGCTTTTTGCTCTATCCGGCCATGATTACGGAAAGTTTTCTTTTCTTCTGTATCGCCTACTACGTTCTCGCAAGTGGACTTGGTGTACTGGAGACCAACGCCAATCCCTACGTTTTGGTGCTTGGGTCGGAAGAAACGGCCACACGCCGCTTGAATTTTGCACAATCGTTCAACCCCATCGGAGCCGTACTGGGTATCGTGCTCTGCCAAGTGTTGGTGATGGCAAATCTTCCGCACGACGAAGCAACCAAAGAGCTCATGATTCCGCCGGAACAGGTTTCCACGGCGCTCAATACGGTGATTTTCCCTTATCTCTCCGTAGCCGCGGTGTTGGTACTGGTCTGGTTCTTGATTCTGTTTACCCGCATGCCGGAAGCTTCGGAGCACGACAAACAACTCCACTTTATGGCGACCGTAGGGCGTTTGCTGCGTAACCCAAATTATGTCTTTTCGGTTTTTGCCCAGTTCTGTTATGTAGGAACGCAGATTTCGGTTTGGACCTATACGAACTTTTATATCCCGGAACAATTGGGAGTGACACAAGAAGAGGCGTTGAGATATCATACCGGCGCACTCGTGTTGTTTGGCTGCATGCGTTGGGTGTTTACCGGACTGTTGCACTACATGCGTGGTTCAACATTGTTGCTCCTTTCGGCAATGTTTGCAGTGCTGAGCGTCTGCTGTGTCGTTTTTGTCGGCGGTATGACAGGCGTTATCGCGTTGGTTGCCGTTTCCGGTTTCATGTCGCTCATGTTCCCGACCATCTTTGGTCTCGGATGCTCCGACCTCGGCGAAGATACGAAGTTGGCGTCGTCCGGTCAGATCATGGCGATCGTCGGCGGTGCGATCATCACCCCGCTTCAAGGTCGCATGGTCGATATGTGGGGAGTCAGCATTTCTTACCTGTTACCCATGGCTTGTTTCGTTGTGATCGGCATTTATGCCATCTCCAGCCGTGGACGTGAGGCGAGGTTGTTGGATACACTCTCACAAGAAGCGGCGCAAACCGCGTAAGTCAACTTGAATCGAACGTACCCCGTGGCTTTCGAGTCGCGGGGTATGTTTTTTTCTGGCCGAAACAAGGAGGAGCCAGATGATGAATATGCCCAATTTGGAAAGTTCGGGAACTGCCAATTTGGATACGGTGGCGATTATCGGAATCGGCCTGATCGGTGGTTCGATCGGGATCGCGCTTCGCGAACGTAAAATTGCCAAAAAGGTGATCGGGATCGGTCGGTCGCAGGCGTCGCTTCGGACGGCACGCCGCGTCGGGGCGGTCGACTCGACGACCGTTGATATTGTCAAGGGCGTGGCCGAGGCGGACTTGGTAATCGCCTGTACCCCGGTTAGCCGAATCGTCGAGGACATCCGAACGGCCGCGAAGTTTGCCCGCGAGGGTACCCTACTGACGGACGCCGGCAGCACCAAGCAGACGATCATCGCCCGACTGGAAACCGAGCCGCTTCCGAACGGTTGCCGATTTCTCGGTGCCCACCCGATGGCCGGTAGCGAGAAGACCGGCGCGGTCAACGCCGACGGTAATCTATTTGAAGGCCGGGTCGCTGTCATTACCCCGACGCCCCAAACCCAGGCGACCGATTTCGATACCCTTTCGAAACTCTGGACCGCGCTCGGTTCGGTCGTCGTGCGGATGTCGCCCGAGGAGCATGACAAAGCGGTTGCCGAAACGAGCCATCTCCCCCATGCGGTTGCCGTTGCACTGTCTGCCTCGTTGCCCGAGGAGCTTTATCGGATGGCCGGAAGTGGTTTCCGCGACACGACCCGATTGGCTTCCGGCTCGCCCGAGCTATGGCGGGATATTTTTACGGAGAACCGCGACAACGCGCTCCGTGCGATGACCGGTTTTGCCCGCAAGTTCAGCGAGCTGGCCGAAGCGATCCGCGACGGCAACGATGAGCGTATGATTGAGATCTTGACCGACGCCAAAAAGAAGCGAGATTCGCTAGGCTAGAGAAAAAGGGGACATTCTACTTTTGCCCGGCAAAAGTTGAGTGTCCCCTTTCTTGTTTTTTGTAAAGTTGCTCGTATAAAAAAGGGTACACTCAACTTTTTGTGCCAAAAAGTAGAATGTCCCCTTTTCTATGAAATTACTCTTCCTGCGCTTCCATCCAGTAAGGGTTTGGCGAGTACGACGGATGCTCGGCGTCCGGTCCCGGGTAGTAGGGGTAGGGGAAGACGTCGTATGGCTGGATGGTAAAGGTGCCGTCGAACGGGTAGGCCATGTGTGGCGAGTCGAACCAGGAGTTCGGATCGCGGTACGCGTTCTTCGGTTTCTTATACTCCCAGGTTCGATCGCCCGTCTTCGGATTGTTTGTATAGAGCGACGGATCGAACTCCCAAGGTTTGACGGATGAGTTTTTTTCATCCGATTTTTCTTTGGCAGGTTGCTCCGCGTTCATGGTGCCGGCGAGGACGCACAAGCTCAAAAACATCGCGGTGACGATCAGCAACGTGAATAATTGCAGGTTATTACGCATCGATTAGGGCTCCGTCAAATTTTGGTATCTTTTATTGAGTCTCAGATATTTAAAGTTACAGGCTTCAACATCAGTACCAAGCCGGAATTGGGACGACAGTCCCTATTCCGGG
>JASFHG010000354.1:0-4775 GCA_050123355.1 Planctomycetia bacterium | reverse complement strand
GTCGAAGCTGCTGTCGGTGAACGTGACGACCGAAAATTCGGGGGCGATATAGGGCCGCAGCTTTTCGATGTCGTTGTTGTTGGCGGCATCTTCGAAGACGGTTTTGAGTTGCCGCAGACCTTCGTGCAGGGCGGCCTCTTCCGGGGTTTCCGTCGGTGGTTCGGGGGAGGCCAGTGCCGGAGCGAAAAGAGCCAGTGCCGCGAGGCAGCCGGCGAGTGCTATCCATCTTTTCTTAATGAACATGAGAGTTTTCCTTTCCATCTTTTTGTGCAAGAAGCATGCCCACGATGTAGGGCGGTACTTCCAGATATTGAAAATCGACATTGATAAATCCGGCCTGAGTGAGAAGGGCCGACAGCGTTTCCTTTCCATGAACGCTTCCTCTTTCCGTACGCAGGGCCAGGCCCAGCGTGTAGAGCGAGCATGAAAGGTTTCCTTGCGGATGGCCCGAGAAGACGTCGAAGATGGCGATCTCTCCGCCGGGCCGCAGCGCGCGGGCAATTTTTTCGAGGAGTTTCAGGTTTCCCTCTTCCGTTTCCAGATGGGTCACGTTGCCGACGATCGCCAGGTCGAAGTCCTCTTCGGCGAAGGGGACATGATGATAGTTGCCTGTCAGGGTCGTCAGCCGATCGCCGATGTCGAAGTGTTCGGCCATCTCGACCGCGACTTCGAGGACGCCCGGCCAGTCGACCGCCGTGACGGTTGCTTCCGGGTCTTCGGTGGCCATCGAGAGGCTCCAGATTCCCGACCCGGCCCCGACGTCCAGAATATGATACCCCTTCCGTTTGGTCCCGATTTCAAGAGCTTTCGCGGCGAACAAGGCGGACGGTTCCAGCATCCAGGCGAGTGCCCGGGCTTGGGTCGTGTAGTGCCGTTCACTTTGTGCCGCGTCGTCCATCTTCTTCAACGGGACGCCGGTTTCCAGGTACGTCGGCAGGTGGTCCCAGTACGGGTTGCCGAGCGTGCGATACTCGCCCATGAGCAGAGCTTGTGTGATGGGCAGCAGCGTGTATTTCTCGTCGTCCTTTTTTTCCATCGTGCCGAGCGAGCATAGGGCATCCAAGACCAGCCGTGTCGGTCGTTCCTGGGTCCCGCATTGATCCGCGACCTCTTTTGCATCCGCCGATCCTTTCATGAGCACATCGAGCAACTTCATGTCGACCGCCGTTTGATAAACGCGTGCGGCTCCGTTGAAGTTCATGAGTCTAAAGTAGGTTAACAGTTCACGATATTCTTGTTCCGTTTTCATGTTTTGGAAGGTGTGGTAAGGTGGTTATTTTTCCTCTTGGTTTTATAGCCATGGCCAGATAAAATGAACCGTGCTCGCATTAGTTCGTAATAACCGGTAGTGCAAATCGTTCCTGTTTTTGGCCGTTTCACTACAAGCAAGCGATCTTGTGCTACTTGCACGTAAGTTCAAATTATCTTGCCAGCACAATAAACTTTATACATTAAACTTTTTTGGCGATCCCCACGGTGAAGATGCCGTCTTCGTCGAGCAGCATGCCGGTTTTTTGGAAGCCGACCCGCTCGACGAGCTGGTCCATTTCTGCTTGAGATCGGCAACGCATGATCCACGGTTTGCCTTCGCGGTTGTCCAGCACCCGAGCGATAAATTCCTGCTGAGGATGCCAGGGCTGGTTCGTGTAGACGAGGTAGCCACCCTCTTCGATGCCGGCGGAGATCCCGGACAGGGAGTCGCGGATCGGATCGTTTTCGGGGAACAGTTCGTACAGCCCGGAGACGATGACGAGGTTCGGCCGTGGCTCGATCGATGTGAGTGATTCACGATCGAAGGCGTCGCCGACCTCGCAGGTGACGTTCTCGACGCCCAGCTCACGGGCGACGGCGGCGGCCGCGTCGACGTTGGACGGCTCGGAGTCGCGGAGGTGGACCGCGATGTCGTCACCGCCTGCCTGGCGAACCGCTTCGAGAACGTAACGGCCATGCCCGGCGGCGACGTCGAGGATGCGGATCGGTCGGTTCTGCTTGCGGAGCGACTCGATCGCTTCGAGCAACAACGTTTTGAGGTTCTCGCGACGCTCGCGGATCCCGGTCCAGCCGGGGCTGTTCAGATAGATCCGATCGATCAAACGGCCGAAGGGGGTGAAGCCTTGCGAGCGGTTTTGATAGACGTAATCGAGCGAGGCACCCGAGTCGAACCCGGTCTTCCAGCCCAGCCGTATCCCTTTGCTGAAGAGGCTGCCCAGCGTTTTCATACTGCCGCGCGTGATCGAGTAGCCGAGCCGACGAGGCGACAGCCGCGAGAGCGATTGCTTCAGCCGGTTGTAGGTCTCTTTCGAGGGGCCCCGTTTGTCCGAGACGGTCAGGTCCGGCCGCGTGGGCGGGTCTTCGAACATGTCGAGAATAAACTGACGGGTATGCCCGATCGGGAGGTGTCGATCTTTCTCGTGGTAGATCGAGTGGTAGAAATCTTCGTAGTGCTCCCGTTGTTTGACCGTCGACGACAACCGTTTATAAAACCGGTCTTGAACGCCGTTCCAAACGACCCAGTCCGCACCGGCCGAGAGGAGCAGGGTAGGGGTGTGGATCGCTTCGACATCCTTCATCAGCCGCGTCGAGGCGTCGTGCAGCCCGAGCAGGATGTTTACCGCGATACTCCGCGAGAGCAACGGATCTTCGTCATAGTCTCGTGCCCACTCGGGATCGTGTGTGACCATGTTCGACCGGACGTAGCTCTTGACGAACGATTTTTTCTTCACGCATTGAAGCAGTCGGAGGCCCGGGATCGCCAACGGGACGTAGAGCTTGATCCGAAACGAAGGGGAGGCGAGGACCATCGCACGGATCGGCGGGGCGTAGTCGTGGACCCACGCAGAGGCCGTGACGCCCGAGACGCTCAGCGCGACGACCGCCATGTTTTCGATCGGGATTTCGTAGTGGCTCGAGACCCAGTGGACAAAGCTATCCATATCGCGGACCATCGCCCCGAAGCTGGGTGCCCAGCCTCGCTCGCCGGGCGATCGACCGTGGCCGCGTGCGTCCCAGGCGAAGATGGCAAAGTCGGCCAGGCCGAGTTGCTCGACTATCTCGAGGAACCGGCCCGAGTGTTCGTGGCCGCGGTGGAAAAGGATCACCGCCTTGTCCGTCGTGACGTTGGGAAGCCAGGCCCGATAGAAGATCTTGGTTCCGTCCCACAGCGTGGCCTCTTTCTCGCGCAGCGTGTGCTGCTCTTGGTTTGCTCGGTCCGTGGGGTTCGCTTGCTGATGTTTTCGAACCGGAGGATTGGCAACGGTTGGATTCATCGTCGTTTCTCTTTTCTACGCTGCTTTGGGCTAGGAAGCGTCTCGAAGGTTTTTATACTGTTCGCTTATATTTTAGCCGACGGGCCTGCCCGTCGTTTTGAATGTTAGCGGTGGGGCTTGTCCCCACATTAAAAGCGACGAGCAAGCTCGACGGCTAAACTTAAAGGTTTTTAATCTTGTTCATTTAAATGTCGACAAATTCGACGAAGGCGAACGAAAATGGTTTGAAGGCATCCGGCGATCACTATAATGCAGGCAACATCGAGGATCGTTAGCCCGGCCGGCAAGGGGATTTCTCGCTGGAAGAGGAAATAGGCCAACACGGCCCCGATCATGACGATGACCATCCGCCACGGTTTCGACATCAGGCCGCCGAACTCTCGACGGGCACCGACCGCTTGGCCCAGTGTGCCGACGTAGGCGGTCAGCAGCGCCAAAATCGCGGCCCAATAGCCGAGTGCCACATGGGCCAGGCCGCTATAGCCCACGCCGACGAAGATCAGCACGTCGGAGACCCGATCCGGCAGGTCGTTGAGGATCTCGCCGCGACGACTTGCCTTGCCCGAGGCGAGTGCCACCATCCCGTCGAGCATGTTCAGCCATAGCCGGACGAGGCACAGGATCGGCGCGAGCAGCAGCAAGAGGGGCAGCTCTTGTGCCCACCAGAAACAGGCACCTGCTCCGGCGGCCGCGAGAATCGAGGCATACGAGATCACGTCGGGGTGGATCTCCAGCCGGACGCAGAGCCGGACCGTCATCGTCGCGGTGGTCCGGAAGATGTCGGCGATCGGTCGTCGTGATTCGGGCGAGTATTCGGCCATGTGGTTCCTACCAACTCATCAATATAATACCGCTTATAAGTAAAACCATGCCCGCGATGTGGATCGGGCGGACTGGTTGATGATATAAAAAGAGCGCGAAGAGGGCGGCCCAGATAAACGTCGAGGCATAGATCGGGTAAAGCACCCGAACCGAACCCCCCAACTTGAAAGCGTGTGTGAAAAACGCCATCACGGTCAGGTAACACGCCATGCCGGCGAGCACTTTAAAGTTCAAGAAGAACGAGACCAGAGAATGAACGTTTTGCGATCCTGATTTAAATAGGAACTGCCCAACGGCACCAAGAATGGCGGCCAACAAAACCAGAACTATTGCAAGTCCGGACGTTTCCAGCACGGGCAACCTCTTATGGTCATCAATCTCATTGGGCAAAAAGAGATTTTATGTGAACAAGCAAAAATCGACAGAATGCCGGGCCTCTTTGCCCCTCTCCCTCCTTTTCATTCCACCGCAAATCGCGATTATATCGAATCCAAGAAAGATTACCAGCCCCCGCAATGTGACTAGTGAAGAGTTTTTCGTCTTTTGTAAGACAAACATTTGCCGCGAAGGAAAAGAAGGCGAGAGGTATACTTTTGTTTCCTGAACAAAAAGGTACAGATTTTATGTAATCGTTTTTTCTTGCCTCGTTTACTTAGTTGCCTTGCTTTCTTTCCGGCGTTCTATCGC
>JASFHG010000353.1:0-4799 GCA_050123355.1 Planctomycetia bacterium | reverse complement strand
CGTCGAACTCCGTTCGACCGCTAAACGTTCGTAATCAGCATATCTCTTTGTTTACTCGATTTCTGTACCCATGCAAAAAACCCCTAAAGGATTCCGGCTCCATATCGGGATTTTCGGACGACGGAACGCGGGCAAGTCGTCGCTCTTAAACGCGTTGACCCGGCAGAATGTCGCGATTGTCTCGGACGTTGCCGGCACGACCACCGACCCGGTCGAAAAACCGATGGAGCTGCTCCCTCTCGGCCCGGTCCTTTTCATCGATACGGCAGGGGTCGACGACGTCGGGGCACTCGGCGAGCAACGAGTCGCCAAGACGAAAAAGATCTTCGACCGGACCGACGTCGGCCTGATCGTCGTCGACGCGGACGGCTGGAGCTCGTTCGAGCAAGGGATCTTCGACGCCCTGACCGAGCAGAACGTGCCGATCGTGGTGGTTTTCAATAAGTGCGACCTGACCGAGCCGGACCCGGTCGAGACAGGACGCCTGAAAGCGGCCGGTGTGCCGGTTGTCCAAACGATCGTCGATCGTGGCGAGGGGGTCGGCGAGCTCCGCGAGGCCCTGATCGGTGCCGTGCCCGAGGAGTTTCTTCACCCGCCGGCCATCGTCGCCGACCTGGTCCCCGCAGGCCAGATCGCCGTGTTGGTCGTGCCGATCGACCTCGAGGCACCGAAAGGGCGGCTCATCTTGCCCCAGGTCCAGACGATCCGCGACTTGCTGGACGGGGACGCGGCCGCGCTGGTCGTCAAGGAGCGTGAGCTGCGCGACGCGATCGACCGCCTGAAGCAGCCGCCGGCACTGGTCGTGACCGACTCGCAGGCGTTTCTCAAAGTGGCCGGGGATACGCCGCCGGAGATCCCGATGACGTCGTTTTCGATCCTTTTTGCTCGCCAGAAGGGCGACCTGGCCCAATTGGTCGAAGGGGCGATGGCGATCGAGCACCTCAAGCCGGGGGACCGGATTTTGCTGGCCGAGGCGTGCACCCATCACCCGATCACCGACGATATCGGCCGCGTAAAGATCCCTCGCTGGCTCCAGCAGTACGTCGGCGGGAAGCTCGAGTTCACCATCGGGGCCGGCCAGGATTTCCCCGAGGATCTTAGCCCTTATCAGCTCGTGATCCACTGTGGAAGCTGCATGTGGAACCGGCGTCAGATGCTCGCTCGGATGATGCATTGTCGCAACGCCGGCGTCCCGATCACGAACTACGGCATGACGATCGCCTACACATTGGGCATCTTCGAGCGGGCCTTGGGCCCGTTCCCCGACGCATTGGAAGTCTATCGCTCGCTGCTGAAGAACGCTTAGTTTAGCCGTCGGACATCGTCCGACGTGTTTTGAAGTTGCGAAAACGTGCCGAACGATGTTCAGCGGCTAAACGACGGGAAACCTCATAATCCCCTTGATTTCCAGGGTTTTGCCACGCCCGAAGGGGGTTCGGCTAGGGCTGTTTCCGTAGCGTTGTGGGGGCATTATTTTGCGAGATGTTCATAATTTGCGGGTTAGAAGTGTAACATTTCAAACGCTCGAAAAATTTTGCGATTTTCTTTTTTTGACGTATCAGTCAACGCAACCTACAATTGTCTAATCCCAGTTAGAGATCGAACTTAGCGTTCCGCCATGGCCGATTTCTCACCCCCCGATTCACACCTTTAATTTTCCCCCCGATTTACATCTAGAAACTGCTTTGCAGCTATAGGATGAGAAAGGAAACTCCATCGATGCACCTCAAGAAAGCACTGACATTATCTTTTATTTTTTCGTTTCTGATGATTGGTTCGACGTTTGGCCAGCAGTGGGCCAGCGACATGTTCGAAATCAAAGAGCATGACTTTGGGAGCATTGCCCGAGGTTCGAAGAGTGAGTTCCGTTTTCCCGTCAAAAACCTCTATACCGAGGATGTTCACATTTCGAGCGTTAGCTCCAGTTGTGGATGCACCCAGCCGCGTATCGAGAAGCAGACCCTGAAGACCTACGAAACGGGCGCGATTATCGCCAAGATCAATACCAACGCGTTCCTCGGCAGCAAGGGAGCCACGCTGACGGTTTATATCGACAAACCCTATCCGGCGACCGTTCTGCTGAACGTTCGATCCTATATCCGATCGGATGTCGTTTTCACGCCCGGCAGTGTTGGCTTGGGTGATGTCAAGCAAGGCGACGCGGTCGACCGCAAAGTACAAGTGACCTACGCCGGCCGAAGCGATTGGAAGATCGACGACATCACCAGCGATAATCCCCATATTGCAGCCATTGCCACCGAAGTCAGCCGCGGCAACGGCCAGGTCGTCTATGATCTGGATGTCCACGTCGACGGCGAGATGCCGGTCGGGCCGGTCTTCGATCATCTGGTGCTCGTGACCAACGATCGAAACATGCCGAAGGTCCCGCTGTCCGTCGATGGCACCGTCAATTCGAGCATTTCGGTAAGCCCCTCGACGCTTTTCATGGGCGTCCTGAAGCCGGGCCAAAAGATCGAGAAGAAACTGGTCATCCGGGGCGAGAAACCGTTCAGCGTGACGGGAATCGAGACCGATGGCGGCCAGTTCACCTACGATAAGGTTGAGGGATCGCAACCGAAGAAGATCCATGTCCTGCCGATCCGATACACGGCGGGCGACAACCCGGGCAAGGTCTCGCACAAGATCCAAATCGCGACCGATTTGGGCGGGACAATCACCTCCACGCTTCCGACCTATGCCGTCGTCGAAGAGGTGGACGAAAACGACCCGACGACAAACGAAAATATGCTCTAAGCTACGAAGCTTACGACGAATTTTGATCCATTGAAAGTGGCGTAAGGGCACGATCCTTTACGCCACTTTTTTGGTGCTACAGAGGGGATACCGCTATTTTTTCCTACCTCGCTGACTTTTTATCCCCATTTTATGCAATCCGGAGACTTGCCCCTTGTTATTTACATGGCGTCTTGGTATACCAAAATTAAGGGCTCCTGCTTTTATCGAAGGATTTCTAGTGATTTATGCCTAAAAATGGCATACCGAGGTTGAACAAAAGGGGCGAAGAGGTTTTCATGATCCGGAAAAGTATTATCAAACAAAAGTTAGCGGCCGGTGAAAATGTCTTGGCGACAAAGATTGGCTTTAACGACGCCAATTTGGTCGAGATGGTTTCCATGATGGGCTTTGACGCCATCTGGCTGTGCAACGAGTATCGACCGATCAATCCGACCACGCTCGAAGATATGGTCCGCGCTGCCCGTACGGGCGGAGCCGACTCGATCGTTCGCATCGGGCGAAATTGTCATGACATCGTTCCGCTGGTGCTGAGCATGGGTGCCAACGGGATCATGGTCCCGCGAGTCCAAACGGCCAAACAGGCCAAAAAAGTGATCGACCGAATCAAATTCCCGCCGCAAGGGAAACGCGACTTCGAGCATATCGGTGCCGACGCCGACTTGGGATTGATGCCCTCGCTGGATTTTCTGCGAGAGTCGAACGATCAGTCGGTCGTCATCCTTCAGATCGAAGACAAGAAAGGCATGAAGAACCTCGACGAGATCGCGGAGGTCGAAGGGATCGACGTCCTGTTCTTCGGCCCCGGCGACTTCTCGCTCGATTACGGGATCCCCTGCCAGCCGAAGCATTCGAAGGTCATCAAGGCAATCGATCGGGTCGTGAAGGCATGTGAGGAGAACGGTCTCGCCTGTGCCACGCCGGCGATCGACTCGGAGCATGGAAAATTCCTTCTCGATCGTGGCGTTCGCATGTTGGCCGACGGGTCCGATTGGGGCCTTTTGGTGAAAGGTTTTCGGAATATCCGAGAAACCTACCGTGACATCGGTTTCCGATTCCGCGAGGAGCGAGAGATTTAATGGTTTATAGACTCTCAGGTATTTATAGTGCCGGCAAGATAAAATGAACCGTGCCCGCGTTGCATCGTATAAATGGCAGTGAAAATCGTTCCAAATAGTAGCTGTTTCACTATAAGCAAGCGTTTTTGTGCTGTTTACATGCAAGCTCAATTTATCCGGCCAGAGCAATAAAGTCACGAGGCCGACCAACGGAAGGCCGGTTTTTCAGGAAAAAACGTTAAACTGCTTGTAACTTTAAATATCTTACAATCAATAGCCGCCAAACATCGTTTGGTGCGTTTGGGAAATCCATTTTTATAGCATTTTTTCGTAAAACAGAATGCCTCCAGGAAAAGTTATTACCGAAAAGACGATCTCCGAGAACGTTTACGATCGGTTGCTCGACTACATCTTTTCCGATCAGGTTCGACCCGGCGAGAAGCTGGTGGAGCGCGACCTGGCCGAGAAGTTCCATGTGAGCCGTGTTCCGATTCGTGAAGCGTTGGCGAAGATGGTTGCGCAAGGGTTGCTCGTCGACGGTGGCCATCGGCAAGGAGTGCGGGTGCGTCATTACACGCCTGCCGAGAGCCGACAGCTTGTCGAGTTCCGGTTTTTCCTCGAACGCTGTGCGATCGAAGTGGCCGCGCAAAGGGCCGAGGCGGCCGACCTCGAACTTTTGGAGTCGGTCTGCCAAGAGGCCGAGTCGATCGACATCGCAAATAGCTGGGAAGCTTGGGGGGATTTGGATCACCAGTTCCATGTGGCGATCGCACGGGCAAGCCACAATGCTCGTGTCGTCGCTTCGCTCGAAGGGCTTCTGACCGAATATCATTTCATCTTCTACATCCATCCTCGGAACAAGTTGACGAACTCCATCGAGAAAACCATCGAAATGAAGCAGCGGGTGATTAACATGCATCGCCAGATAACCGATGCCATTGCCGCCGGGGACGGACCGTTGGCGATCCGGCTCTTGCAACACCATCT
>JASFHG010000352.1:0-4801 GCA_050123355.1 Planctomycetia bacterium | reverse complement strand
GCGGCTCTTTGCGGCTTTGTGTCGCACGGGCAATGGGTTGGGAGTAGTTGGAGATGGAACGAGATTATACCAACGATGCATTCCTCGAGATTGTCGTTGCTCATTGCGAAGGGACGGCCACTGAAGCGGATCGCCATGCGCTCGCCAGGATGCTGCGCAAGGACCCCAAGCGGCGGCGTCAGTTTGTCTTGCACATGCAACTCCATGCGGCGATGAAGTTTGGCGGCCCGAAATTTTTCGAGGAAGACAAGCCCTCGTCGGGAGTGACCAATTTTGGACTGCCCGACCCTACCTTTTTTGAGGGAATGAGCGAAGATACGTTGCTGGACTTCGGGGATATGTCCTCTTTGTGTAGTGCTAACGAAACGGCAGGCAAGGATGCTGCGTTCCGCTCACCGCTGTTTTCCTTGTTTACCTTTTTCTCCAAGCCCGTCCCGCTGACCGTTATCATGATTTGCGTCATCGTGCTGCCTGTCGTGATGTTGGCTTGGAACTTCAACGCCCATCAACCGGATGTGGCACCGACCTGTGTGGTTCCGGGGCAGGTCGTCAAGACCGTTGCATGCACTTGGGACGAGGAGCAAGGTATCGGCCTGCAGGCCGGCGATCTGTTGATCGGCGATCGAGAATATCACTTGAAAGAGGGGATTGTGCAGTTGGACTTTGCTTCGGGCGTGCAAACGATCATCCAAGGCCCGGCGATTTTCCGCTCGAAGTCCTCGATGTTACTCGAATTTACCCAAGGACGATTGTCGGCCAAGGTTCCGCCGAAAGGGAAAAACTTCACGGTGGTGATGGCCGGCCTGGAGGTGATCGACCGAGGAACCGAGTTCGCCATCGATGCGGATGGAACCACCGACGTGGAACTTCATGTTTTCAAGGGACAGATCGATGTGCTTGCCGAGTCTTGGGAGCAAAACGGCAATAACCGATCGTTGGAGCTTCACGCGGGCGAGGCGAGCCTGGTCGATCGTTCGACCGGAGAGGTCGAAATGATGGTGGCCGATCCATCAAAATTCGTGTGCGAATTTACCGATGACAGCGGGCTGAGTTTGATTTTGACCAACCCCGGCTTTGAGGAGCCTCGTGTTACGCGAGGTACGAAAAGCTTTGATGAGATTGCCGGCTGGCAGGTTATGAATGCGGCTGGAGGATCGTCTGTTTGGTTGGAAAGGAACATTCCCTCTAATGCGTTGGACGGTACGCAAATGCTTGCCGTCAAGCTCACGGATCAAGTCAACAAGGTTTGGGTATTCCAGCCTATCGATACGATCAAAATAGGGGACATTGGTCGAACGCTCATGGTCTCCGCCGACGTCATTGCCAAAACGCTCGCGGGGACCGGCGATCAACCTTACGGCGATACAGCAACCGCGGTTCTCGCTTTTACCGTTGATGGCGACGGAGAGGAACCGGGCGAAGTGATCGGATTCCCCGGTTTTGTGACAGGCATCAAAACCGACAAGCAAAGTCAGCCTTTGGAAGCGAAAATGCATATCCGGCCCTACATGGTTGGTAAGAAACTCTCGATCCAGTTGCTGATTCGAGATACCAAGGTCAAGGCCGATCGCCAAAACGAATATTTCTTCGACAAGGTCAAGTTAAATGCTTCGACCGCAACACTATAAAGCTTTGATAAGATCCATGACTTCCTGTTACAGAAACACGAAAGCACGAACCGAGTCGAGAGGTGGCGTTACGCTGCTCGATTTGTTGGTGACGTTCGTCATTATCTGTGTCTTGGTTGCCATGCTCTTGCCCGCGATTCAAGCAAGTCGAGAAGCCGACCGAAATCTGAAGTGCAAAAACCACGTGAAGCAGTTGTCGTTCGCGGCGATTCAGGTCCTTCGGACGCACGGTGGTTTTCCTTCGGCCGGTTGGGGTAATGGGTGGATGCCCGATGCCACGCTGGGGATCGGGCCTAACCAGCCGGGTGGATGGGGCTATCAAGTCCTTCCCTATATCAATCAGAACGAATTGTTCGAGTTGGGCAGTAAGGCGACGACCACGGCCGAAAAGCGGGCGGCGAATGTCAAGCGAGCGACGACTCCGCTTGCCATTTGGAACTGCCCGGCACGTCGTCCCGCCAAACTCTACCCGATTCCCGAGGACTCGAGCTGGCCTTTCGTCAAGGAACCGTTTCTGTGTAATGCGCTTACCGAGTCCATTCGTACCGACTACACGATGAACGCGGGAGATTTTCTTGCCTATAAAGGTTTTGACAGCGTTTGGTATGCCGACGATCCTCAAAAGAATCTTGCCGGTTATATGAAAAGAGTGAAGCGACTTCGCCACGAATTGTTGACCGGCGTTACCTGGCGGGGAAGCAAGGCGACCGCCAAGGATATTTCCGATGGTATGAGCAACACGTATCTCATCGGAGAAAAAGCGATCAGCCTTGACTATATGGGAAAGTCGGACAAGCAAGAATGGGGAGATGACCAAAATCCCTATTCGGCGGACGAGCGTGATTCGGTTCGCTGGGCGGATCCCGATCTTTGCCCTCGTCCCATGATCGATACGGCAGGCATCAACGGAGAAGAATTTTCGTGGGCCTTTGGCAGCCCGCACCCGGAAGGATTCAATATGTCGTTTTGTGATGGTTCCGTGCGATCCATCTCCTACAAGATCGATTTGCAGATGCACGCGGATCTTGCGAATCGACACGACGGACATAAGACGGATTCATCATCCTGGTAGGAAGATTTTGAGTCTTTGATATTACATTTACTGCAAAACTTTTTCGAGAATCCACCTTTTATCGAAGGTTTGCATTGCTAATGAGCTAGTCTATGGCACAAGTAGCCAATACGAAGTCATTAAATATGCCACGACCTAATCGTATTCTTTTTTACATCCTGGAGAAAGGACGAGCAAACATGAGAAAACTAAGCTTTTTTACTTCCTTGGCAGTGCTTTTGGGAATGCTGTGTATTCCGCTGGCGGCCAGTGCCTATGACCTGTCGACTTTTGGTGACGAATCCATCGGCGATGCGTTTGAAGGACGCCTTGCACGATACACGACGTTTGTGGGAGCGCGATATGGAGACACGTTTGTCACCAATCAAAGTCAAGGTGTTTACGACTATGTATGTTACCCCAGAGGTACCAGGCCTACCTATCGGCTGAACGACGGAGCTACGAATGCCGCGACGGATACCTACTCTTATGCCGACGATCGTTACGCCATCTATTTCAGTGGCGAGAACGGTTATCCGGAGGATTTCTACGGATATAAATTCAAAATGGGAGCAACGGTCAGTTCGCTTGAGCTGACTCAGATGGCTTATGCGGATGGTGGCGTTTTTACCAGCCAGCCTGATGTCGAAGTGATGGATGCGGCCGGAAATTGGAGCGATGCGACCGTCAGTTGGGATGTGCCTTACGATAATACTTTGGGCATTACCACGAACTACAATATCACTTTTACGAATCCCACGGTGATCTATGGTGTTCGGGTTATTGGCGACGCCCTCGATGACGCGGGCTCTCCTGACCAAAACGGTTTCGTCAGCGCGGCCGAGCTTCAGGTCAACGGTACGCTGGCGATCACGAGTCAGATCGACCTTGAAAACAACCTGGCCCTGAATCAAACACCACTCTGGACCACCCACGGAACGGCTTACACCACGCAATATGGACACCCCGAACGATTGACCGACGGTAATTGCACTATTTCCGGCGGCTACGAAACCACGTGGAACGATAATACCGGCGGCGGTTTCACGGCCGATGAAGAATTTGCCGGTGTTCTTTTCAGCGAACCTCAAACAGACGTTGCGGCCGTTGGTATCATCATGATGATGTTCAAGGACGGTGGCTACCTCACGGCAGATACGCTTCGTGTCGAGTATCTGGTCCAAGGTGGTAATTCGGGTGATCCAAACGATTGGCAGACCGTTACCGGTCTCGATCTCGGTACCTATGACGATAACTACACGATTCTTCAGAATGCTCCTTTTGAGGGCAGCCGTAATCGTTATGCACATTCAGAACTCTTGACGTTTGATGCCATTACCGCACCGATCGATGGTATCCGTATTATCGGTGATGTTCTGTCTCCAAGCGGAGATGACATGGACGGTTTCCTCGGCATGGTTGAGTTCGAGGCCTTTGCGGCCGTACCGGAGCCAAGCACCGTTGTGCTGCTGCTCGGAGCTCTCGGGAGCATGATCCTGATCGTCCGACGAAAGAAATAAAAGCGAGTGGATTCTCTTGGTCATGTTACACATGGCCACTTGAAATGGCCTTTGATTCGTAATCAAAGCCAAACGCCCGGCTGCATTGCGGCCGGGCGTTTTTGTTGATGATTGCTCCCGGTGCGATTTCATGCTTACCTGTCTTACGGAGCGGGTTTCTCTTTTCGATTTTTGTTCTATGGAAGAGCCATGTATTGGCTGGACGATCCATCGGTTTATGGCCAGATACTGTGATTAATTTCAATCGCAACCGGACTGGTTTTTCTAAGCCGTTTTATTGCAGACATTTGTGGCAATTGCAGTGGAGTGGTGAGAACGGTGAGGATTGGCTTTATGTTGGGAGAAAGCTTTTTCTACACGAATTTCCATGATGGAAAATCGCGACAATAAATTTTTGGGAATTGTTGTATTGTTTTCGTCGCGCGACTAAAATGACTAGAGGACATTTCAAAACCTCAATTTGGACTACAAGCGATCTTTTTGTTTACCGGACTTCGTCGCAAAATCTCGCCATATCGCCCAATATGCCTGCGATTTTGCTCCTTGCCGGCAAAACAAAAATCCTCGCTTTCGTCTTCAAAGCAGGTTTTGAAACGCCCTCT
>JASFHG010000351.1:0-4803 GCA_050123355.1 Planctomycetia bacterium | reverse complement strand
ATTGAATTCTCGGTCCGAGATATTGCCGGGCTTCGACATATAGGCGAACAGCGGCGACATGGCACCTTGGAGCGTGTTGGAGACGAAATCCTTGACGATCCCGTGCAATACTTTGCTGGCGGAGATGGTGGGCGAGTAGCGATAAACGCCTTCTTTTTTCCGTCGTGTCAGATAGCGTTTCTCGCGCAGGCGTTCCATGACCGTGAGGATCGTGGTCCGCGATAGTCCTTTAGTCCGTGCGGCATGGTCGGCCACCTCGCGGACGGAGATCGGATGGTGGTCCATGATGTATCGCAGTATTTCCAATTGGGCTTGGCCCAGGTTGGCATTTTTCATTACGCATTCTCCAATAGGGCAATTCCATAAACAAAAAAGAAGACTATTGCGATAGTCATGATGTCAGTATAGCTGCCGGTGTCGTCGCTTGTCAAGCATTATTGCCGATTATGTGGCAAATGGGCTGTTTCCCGGGGAAATCGGTTGTAGAGGGGGAGACCTGCGTGGTTGCGATGGGAGTGAGATGGCAATAGAATGGGGGGATGGCAGCCCATGATAGTAAATCCGAAAATTCACCCGTCCACAAAGATCGGTTCGCCACGACGCATTGGAGCGTAGTGGTAAGCGCGGGCGACAGCCGTTCGCCGCAGGCGGAGCGGTCGTTGGCGATCTTGTGCGAGAACTACTGGTTCCCGCTCTATGCTTTTATACGTCGAGCCGGCAACTCGGCCCAGGATGCGCAGGATCTGACGCAAGGGTTCTTTGTTCGGTTGCTCGATAAGCGGTTTCTCGCGGCGGCCGATCGGCAGAAGGGGCGTTTCCGTACTTTTCTTTTGACGGCGGTGAAGCGTTTTTTGGCGAACGAGCACGATCGGGCCACGGCTAAGAAGCGGGGCGGTGGGCAAACGATCGTGCCGCTGGAAACTCTGGAGGCCCGATATGCTCGGGAGCCGGCCGATACGCTCACGCCCGAGCGGATCTTCGAGCGGCAATGGGCGCTTGCTTTGTTGGAGCAGGTTCTTGCTCGGCTGCAAGCGGAGATGGCTGCTTCGGGCAAGGCGACGCTTTTCGAGGCATTGAAAGGCTCTTTGACGGTCGGTTTGGCGGATGGCTATGCGGCAGTGGCCGAACGCTTGGAGATGACCGAAGGGGCGGTCAAGACGGCGGCCCATCGGCTCCGACGCCGCTATCGGGAGCTGCTGCGGGAGGAGATCTCTCAAACGGTCACCCGTCCCGAGGAGATCGAGGAGGAAATTCGTTACCTCTTTGACTGTCTGTAGTTACAACCGATTTTGCTTTTTTTATGTAACCTTTTGAGCCGTTTGCTTAAGGTAATGATAGGGGCAACCCCGGATGAGAAGCAAATATCCCAAATCAAGGGACGAATTTCGTGACCGAAGAAAAACGTTGCATTCATTGCCAAGCCACCGTCCCCGCCCACTCGCCACACGGCCTTTGCCCGCGATGTCTGCTGAAACGCGGTTTGGAGACCCAGACGCAATATAGTCAAGAGGGTAGCCCGACCGAAGCGACCGAGTGTGCACCGCCAACGCCAGAAGAAATGGCCGGTCTTTTTCCCGACCTGGAAATTTTGGAGTTGATTGGCCGAGGCGGGATGGGCGTGGTTTACAAGGCACGACAAAAACGGCTCAATCGACTGGTTGCGTTGAAAATTCTTTCACCACGATTGAGTCGGGACGCGGCCTTCGCCGAACGGTTTGTCCGCGAGGCCCGTGCGATGGCGATGCTCAACCATCCGCATATCGTCGCGGTCTACGATTTTGGCGAGGTCGACGGTATCTACTATTTCCTGATGGAATTTGTGGATGGCGTGAATCTACGGAGATTGCTTGACGCGGGCAAGCTTGCGTCTGAGGAGGCATTAGCCATTGTACCCCAAGTCTGTGACGCCTTGCAGTATGCTCATGATCATGGTGTGGTCCACCGCGACATCAAGCCGGAAAACGTGCTGATGGACAAAGAGGGCCGCGTCAAGATCGCCGATTTCGGCATTGCAAAGCTGGTGGGCGTTCAGAAGGCTAGCCTTCAATCGCAAGTTGGGGAGATCCAGAGTGGCGAGTCCAAGGGCAGCCACTCTGTCTCCCGCCCGATCCACGAGCCGCTGACCGAGGCCGGCCAAGTGGTCGGGACGCCGCGATACATGGCCCCGGAGCAGGTCGAAACGCCACAACAGGTCGACCATCGGGCCGACATCTACTCGCTGGGCGTCGTGTTTTACCAGATGCTCACCGGCGAGCTGCCGACCGGCGGCCATTTCGAGCCACCGTCGAAGAAAGTGCAAATTGATGTGCGGCTCGACGAGGTGGTGCTCCGCGCGATGGAGAAGGAGCCCGCGCGCCGCTACCAACAGGTGAGTGAGGTCAAGACAAAAGTGGAGAATATCGCCACGACAGCACCGCATCCGCATCACGATGATCCACCGATCGACAAACCGGATCCGGAAACGGAGACCCTTCTTCAGGAGGCGAGAAAACAAGTCAAGGGGCCGGCGATCGGTCTCCTCGTGACGGGGATTTTCACATGGGGCACCCTTGGGATTCTCTTGGTAATTGTCTCGGCGGTGGTATCTACTTTACATATACCTGGCGAGCCGAGCACTTCGTTAATCATCGCCTTGATGAGTTTTGGCATATTGATGATCTTTGCCGGGTTGAAAATGAAACGCTTGCAAGCATACGGACTTGCCGTGACGGCCAGTATCCTTGCCATTATCATTTCTCCGAGCAACGTGATCGGACTGCCGATCGGCATCTGGGCGCTGGTCGTTTTGAGCCAGCGAGAAGTGCGGGCCGCATTCCGGAAAAACCGGCAACTCTATTATTCTGCGAAGTCATCCGAGGGCACGCGAAAACCGGGGCTGCTCGTTTGGAGAGTGGCCGTGGTGGCCTTGCTTCTGGTTTTGGTTGGGCTTTTGGTCGCCGGAATGTTGTACGTTCCCGACCCCTTGCCGGGAAGAGGGCATGTATTTGAAGAGTCGCTACCGCCGCGACAGTGGTTTGCGGCTGACCATGCCGATGCTCCCAGAATCGATAGCGTCTTGATCGAAGATGGCAAGGCAACGATCGAAGGGGATGCTGCCGATCGCTCGATCCTTATTTTCTCGACCGGTACGGTAGAATCTGAAATCTATCGCTTTAAAGAAAGCGGTCGCTTTACCGCCGAGTTGAGAACGGTTGGTGGAAGTAACCTGGTAACCAGCGTGTTTGGCAAACGAGATGCCCAACTTCTCACCTCCACTACGAATCATCTGGGAACAGTTTACTTTCCACCGAATCGTTTGGTCTTTGCCGGCAATTTTCCGAAACCTTTTCCGTCTGGTGCGATTCAGATCGCTCAGATCCAAGGTAAAGATGGCAAACGTTGGCCGCTGCTGGCAAGACTAGAGACACCCTCGTCGCCCGACCCGAAAGAAGATAGTCAATCCCAACTAAAGGTTGACCCCAAACCGACCGGACCGACCACCGAGATGATGAGGGCCTTGGCCGAGCGTATCTGCGACGGGGATGAGGCCGCCTTTGAGGAGCTTCGAGAGGTGGCCGAGGAGCTTTATCGTGATATCGACTACCGAAAAGATACGGAACGTGTCGGTTCCAATTTGGTTCTCATGCTGGCCGCGTTTAACGTACTTGGTGAGCAAGCAGCCTATGGGAATGAAAATGCGTTCACGGCTCTTAAGAAGTCGCTTGGGATATCCCGTCTCAAAGCGTTTGCTCCCAAAGCATTGGGGGTTGCGGCCGCGGCCGGGCATGAAGAATCGCTGGAAATATTACTCCATTACCGCAAATGGGGCATCTTGCTCTCGTCAACGGTGTTTGCCTTACAGAAACCGGCCGAGAAGAATGATCCCCAGGCGGTGGATTTTCTGATCAAGGTACTTGAAGATCCCTCGGCCCGTGCCCTCTGGTTTGGTGCCTCCCAGGGGCTGGTCGCGGCACGCATCGCCGGTAACGAGAAAGCCATCGCCGCGCTGAAAAAATATGAAGAGGCAACAAAGAAGGATGACGAGAAAAAGCCACGCATTTTGCCGACCGGCAACATCCGGCCGCTCGACTTGCTTGAAATCCACGCGATCAACACGCTGAAAAGTCAACCCATCAACAATTTTTATCTGGTCGAGCCCGATGGCAACGTCTCGCTCGGGCCGGTGTATGGGCGGGCCAACGTGAAGGGGGTGAGCATGGAGCAGGCAGAGAAGAACATCGTGAAACAGTTGGAAAAAACGGTCAGGGATCCGAGCGTGCAAGTCACCTTGGCAAGGCGGGGCGCTCGATGGCGAAAGGCCGTCTTCCTCAAGAACCCGTACACGATCGGGCCGAGTGACGTGCTCCGCGTGAAGGTACGAGGGGCGTTGCGAGATCAACCCATCGACAATCATTATCTGGTCGAGTCGAAGGGGACCGTCCCGCTGGGTGCGGCGTATGGCCGGGTCGCAGTAAAAGGTTTGACGCTCGCAGAGGCCGAGGCAGCCATCCAAAAACATCTCGAAACGATTCTCACGAATCCGGAAGTGCAAGTCACCTTGCCGCAAAATTTTGTGAACTCACCGGCCGTTCGTTGGGAAAAGAGAAAGCCGCCTATAGCTCCTTACCGGATCCGGCTGGGTGAATTACTCTTTGTCAATGTTGCAGGAACGCTCCCCGATCAGCCGATTCAAGATGTCTATCTGGTCGAGCCTGACGGAACCATCGCTTTGGGACCTGCTTACGGCCGTGTAAAAGTTCAAGGCTTGACGCTTCAAAAAATCGAGGCGGCCATCCAAAAGAAGCTCAAGACCATCCTGCAAGA
>JASFHG010000350.1:0-4818 GCA_050123355.1 Planctomycetia bacterium | reverse complement strand
ACCAAAGGACCGATGACCGCCGCAAAAGCAACCCCCGAATCGATGCCAAAAACGGCCACCGCAACGGCAATCGCCAACTCGAAATTATTGCTGGCGGCCGTAAAAGAAAGCGTCACGGTCTTGGAATAATCGGCCCCTGCCCTTTGGGCCATCCAGAAACTCACCAAGAACATGAGCACAAAATAAATCAGCAACGGAATGGCGATCCGCACCACATCCAGCGGGATCTGAACAATTAAGTTCCCTTGCACGCTAAACATGACAAGGATGGTAAACAGGAGAAAGATGAGCGTGACCGGACTGATCTTCGGGATGAATCGCGTCTCATACCACTCCTTCCCCTTCGCCTTCACCAAAACCAACCGAGTAACCATGCCCGCCAGGAAAGGAATGCCGAGATAGATAAAGACACTCTGAGCAATCTGCACCATGCTCACCGAGACCGTACTCCCCTCCAGGCCGAACAACGGCGGCAAAACGGTGATAAAAACGTAAGCATAAAGACTATAGAAAAGCACCTGAAAGATGCTGTTAAACGCGACCAAACCGGCAGCGTACTCTGCATCCCCCCTGGCCAAGTCGTTCCAAACGATCACCATGGCGATACACCGAGCCAGCCCGATCATGATCAGCCCGATCATATACTCCGGGTAGCCGTTCAGGAAAACGATCGCCAGCAAGAACATGAGGATAGGCCCGACGACCCAGTTCTGCACCAGCGAAAGCCCAAGAATCCGCCAGTTACGAAATACATCCCCCAGCTCTTCGTACTTCACCTTGGCCAACGGCGGGTACATCATCAAGATCAAGCCGATCGCAATCGTTAGGTTGGTCGTACCAACTTGAAACTGGTGAACAAAATTCTTGACGCCGGGGAAAAGATAACCTCCTCCTACCCCGACCGCCATCGCCAAAAAGATCCACAGTGTCAAATAACGATCCAGAAACGATAACCGTTTGCTTATGTCTCGGCTCATGTCAGCCTCCCTTGTCTTCCAATATTTCAGGCAAGCGTTCTATAAAATCTCGAATCTCATCCCGTACTCGTCGATAAGGAGCCAACCGCTCCTCCTCGGTCTCGGCACCGGCGGCCAATCGGGGCGGATCGTCGAACCCGACGTGAACCACCTTCGTCTTCCCCGGAAAAACCGGACAACTTTCGTGAGCATTACTACAGACCGTCACGACGTAGTCAAACTCGATACCCGCCAACTCACCGAGAAGCTGCGACCGCTGGCCCGTAATGTCGACACCCACCTCCTGCATGACACGAACCGCGTGCGGATTCAGGCCGTGCGTTTCAATCCCGGCCGAATAAGACTCGATCACATCCCCTTTCAAATGTCGCGCCCAGCCTTCCGCCATCTGGCTCCGGCACGAATTGCCCGTACAGAGAAATAAAACGCGAATCATGAACACCTCCCCTGATTTTTACATAAATCTTCCGGTTTTCGCTTAAGGATCCTTTTGAGATCCGTAGCATCTTTTCTCACTAAGGGGTCGTGAGCCAGCGATTCCCACAGCCACTGAAGTACCGTTGCAGCAGCATCCGACGTACCCTCCTCGGCAAGCCGATAGTAAACCCAACGGCCATCCTTCCGACTCTCCACAAGTTGGGCTTGATGGAGGATCGACATGTGCTTCGAAACCGTGGACGGTGCCAGCCGCAGCAACTCGGTAATCTGGCAAACGCACAGTTCTCGCCCTTCCAGTGCCAACAATGTCCGCACCCGATTTTCATCCGAAAGGGCCTTCGCCAAACTCAAAATTTCTTTCATAAAACATACCTCGTCATTTCGCCATATATCGAATTATAGAAAGCCGAAAAAATAAAGCAAGTCAGAAAGACCGCTTCTCACAAAACGCTAACAATGGCCGACCAAGTAATTTGCCTGCTGGTTACCTACCATGCCGTTCCAAGCCGAAATTGGGACTACCGCCCCAATTTCGGCTTGACAGGTGAAAATCGCGACAAAAACACTAGAGGGCGTTTCAAAACCTGCTTTGAAAACGAAAGCGAGGATTTTTGTTTGTCGGCAAGGAGCAAAACCGTAGGCATATTGGGCGATATGGCGAGATTTTGCGACGAAGTCCGGTGAACAAAAAGACCGCTTGCAGTCCAAATTGAGGTTTTGAAATGTCCTCTAGCTACGAAGGATCTTGTAACGGCACACAACCCCCAGCCCAAACAGACCGAGCAACATCAAGCATGTCGAAGGCTCCGGTACCGCCGTACCGGCGCTCGCCTGCCAGTTGCCGGCCAGGATCGTGGCGTCGGAAGCATTGACAAAGCCATCAGCGTTGAAGTCGCCCATTTCCCAAGTCGCACCAGGACCGGCCTGCCAGTTGCCGGCAAGGATCGTGGCATCGGAAGCGTCAACTACGTTGTCATGGTTCGCGTCGCCCGGAAGACCGTCAAAGGTGCAGATCGTGGCAACATCCCACGAAGCAACGATCCCTTCAAGGTGTTGGTAATCGTAAGAAGGAAAAAGCAACTCTTCCCAAGCAGGCTGATAGTCGAGCTCCCAAGTAAAGAGCACTTGTCCATTATCGATCGAAAGTATCGCACTCGTCGGAACCGCAACCACCTCGATACCGTCTTTGTCATTGTATCGCAGGCGGATATCTTGATAGATATAATTGGGATCGTGATCAAAGTAGTCAACCAGCAAGGAAACCGTCTTGTCATAATCGGGTTTTTCCTCGTTATCAATCCGGAACGGCTGATAAAGCCCTCCTCCCAGCGGATCGGTCCAAGCAGACTGCCATCCTAGTCCAAGCCCAGAAACCGGGTCGTCATAGATGGGAGCTTTCACCCCCGCCTCGCGAAACGTCGGACCGATCGGGCTTGGGAACCATGCAACATCATACTCCATCTTCGCGTCCTCCGGCTTGTCCAGGCCAAGGCCAAGCGTAACATAACCGTTGGCTTGTTGGAGATAGGTAGTAGGAGGAGTAGCTCCTGTCCAAAGTATATCCCATTGAGGAGAGGGAGTCGTAATAAAACTGTTGTCGTGTGGTGAGTAGCCAGTAAACTGATCCGAATCAGTCCAGTAGGACCGGGTAGGCGTCGTTCTATCGTCCCAACCGACAAAAGTCACGGCATGGGCCGGATTGGCAAACTGAACCCCGACGTATAGCCCGCGTTCGAGCTCGCGTTGCAGGAAATTGTAGTCGGAAAAAGCAAGCGTGCTGAACTTGGCAGTGACATCCGTAAAATCGTTTAAAGGTTGATACTCGGGGGCGTCCGGGTTTTGACCATACTTGGCAAGCCAATAACAGATCGCCTGATCCGGGGCACCGCCGCTACTGATTCCCCAATCCATAATCAACTGCTGATAGATGCTATCCGCACGCGATTGGGCATCGCCCCCCATGCCGTAACCCGCGGCACCGAGAAGGTTCGATGCCGAAGCAAGCCAACAGCTTCCATCATTGGGGTTGCTGGGATATGGTTTATTCACATCGGGAATCGGAAACCCGTCAACCGACACACCGCTATAAACCGGTAACTGCGCCGAAACCGGCACCACAAACGGACCACACAACAGTATACCGATACATACAACAGCCAAACAAAGAAAAGAGCGTTTCATAAGAAAATTCCTCCCCACACTAAAGTTGATAATAAAAGATGATGATTTATCAAAAAAGAATACTTTGATTCATAATGCATTTTGGACAACAATCGCTATTAATTTACCAGAGTGAAGTCCGGCTGTCAATGAACTACCCCCATCACATTATGAGACCATACTCCCAATAGGTAGAAATATTTATACTAGAACCGGCTTCATAACTCAAAAACGTTCTATTTTCATATAGTATCTTGTGGTCATCCGAAGGATCAACCACAAGACATGGGCCGCTAGGAAGTTATGAAATCACTTCTAAAACACTCAAAAACCGCTAATAATCCACCTTCACCAAAAAAAGTCCTTCCGGTGGAGCGGTCGGGCCGGCCGCCTTGCGTTCTTGGGCCGAGAGAACCTGATGCATCCAGCCGGGATCCATCGAGCCGCGACCGATCTCGACCAGAGTGCCGACGATCGCGCGGACCATATTATAAAGAAAACCGTCCGCCTCGACCTCGATCTCGATCCGGTCCCCATGACGCACGACCGAGATGTCGGTGATCGTCCGGACGCTCGACTCGCGAGGCGCTCCGGTCGATTCGAAACTCGAAAAGTCATGCTTACCCAAAAGCATCTCGGCCGCTTGGGCCATCGGCTCCACATCGAGCTGATAGCGGCAATGCCACGCATAGCGACGGTAAAAGACGTCGCGGATCGGGGCATCGTGGATCACATAACGGTATCGCTTCCGGACCGCATCCCCAATCGGATGGAACCCGTCAGCGACCTCCTCCGCATCGAGCACCGCAATGTCCTCGGGCAGGTTCGCGTTCAACGCCCGAACCAACGTGTCACACGCAAGATCCGAGTCGGTCCGAAACCCAACCACTTGCCCCAGCGCATGCACGCCCGCATCGGTCCGACCGCTGGCCAGCGTACGTGACGCCTGACCGGTCACTCGCTCGATCGCCTCCTCCAACACCGACTGCACCGTCGCCCGATCCGGCTGGATCTGCCACCCGGCATAGTCGGTCCCGTCATAGGCAATTGTCAATTTTATCGTTCGCATAGGTAGGGTGCGTCAAGACGCACCGAGTAAAGGCTAAAAATAGAAAATTCTGCAAAGCGAGCTCAGTCAAGTTCTACTTGCCCCAATTTGTCCTTAAGATCTGCAATTCGCTCCAACAATCTTTCGAACCGTTTTTGGAGTACGCGAACTCGAAGTTGCGTAATTTTGAAATCT
>JASFHG010000349.1:0-4836 GCA_050123355.1 Planctomycetia bacterium | reverse complement strand
AAGCTCGGCCAACGATCGGGCCGTGTGGACCATCAGCGCCGGTTCGTTTCGCTTCTCTTTGCCGCGTAACGGATGAGGGACCAGGTATGGAGTGTCGGTCTCGAGCAGGATCCGGTCGGCGGGCACCATCGCGGCAACTTCTCGCAAGGGTCCGAATTTTTTGTTCGTGTAGCTCGTCATACCGGCGAAGCTGATGTACAGCCCGAGTTCCAAACATGTCTTGGCCATCTCCATCGATCCGCTGAACGCATGGACCAGTCCACGGATGGGGCCTGACTCGGCGGCCGTGCGGATTGCGGCGACCGTTTCGTCGTTGCAGTCGCGTGAGTGGATCAAAATCGGCAGGTCCCGCTCGCGGCTTAATGCGAAGTGGCGTGCAAGATAATCTTGCTGGACATCGAACGGGGTATCGTCCCAATAGAGGTCCAGGCCGGTCTCGCCTACCGCGATCACTTTGGGGTGGTCTGTCATCGCGACGATCCGATCCCAGTCGTCCGGCCGTGCCTCGGCGGCACTGTTGGGGTGGATTCCGACCGCGGCATAGACGGTTTCGAACCGTTCGGCGATCTGGATCGCGGCCTGACTGGTCTCGACCGAGATACCGACCGTCAGAATCGCTTCAACTCCTGCCTCGGTGGCACGTTGGATCACTAGATCAAGGTCGTGCAGGAATCGTTCGTCGTCAAGATGTGCATGAGTATCGATCATGGTTGCTTTCTGGATTTTTTATTATTTAAACGGGCGGTTCGCTCTCTGGTTCACCACGGTCGGCGAGGGCACTGTCGATTGCGGCCAGTTGGTCGTCGGACAAGCGCCAGCCCATCGCTCCGGCCGTGTCGCGGATCTGTTCGGGCCGCTTCGCGCCGCAGATCGCGCCGGTGATGCCGTCGCGGTGGATCGTCCAGTTGATGACGAGCTGGGCGACCGTCTTGCCGGCGTCGGCCGCGATGTCGCGCAGCCGGTCGATGAGGTCGTGGTTCTTTTGCCACTGTTCGCCGTGGAACATCGGGTAGCGGCTCCGCGTGTCGGTCGGTGGGATCACGTCCTCACGTCGCAGCCGCCCGGCCAACAGTCCTTTCAGCAGTGGCCAGTAGACCAACACGCTGATCCCTTGCTCTTTGCACCATGGCAGGATGTCTTTCTCGATGCCGCGTTGGAGCATGTTGTACATCGGCTGAAAGACGACGATCGGGCAGACCGCGTGAAAGCGGGCCAACTGGTCGAGCGAGAGGTTCGAGGCCCCGGCGAAGCGTGCCTTGCCTTGCTCTATCAACTCGCCGATCGCTCCGGCCGACTCTTCGATCGGGATGTCGGGGTCGGGGGCGTGGAGATAATAAATCTCGACCCGGTCGGTTTGCAGACGCTGGAGACTCTCTTCACACTCACGCCGAAGCGTCTCGGGCCGCGAGTCGATTTGGCGATTATTCCGCGTGGTCAGGTCGATGTGGAGACCGCCTTTCGTGGCCACGATGAATTCTTCGCGACGGTCGCGGATCGCTCGGCCGATGAGCCGTTCGCTTTCGCCGGCCGCTCCGTACATGTAGGCGGTGTCGAGGTGGTTGATCCCGACTTCCGGCTCGAGGCAGGCGTGGATCGTCGCGATCGCCGTCTCGTCCGGCACGATCCCGCTGGTCATCCCGGCCAGCGGCCAACAGCCCAATGCAACCGGTGCGATTTGCAGATCCGAATTTCCGAGGGTGATTCGTTCGTTCATGATTTTTTAAAATGTGGTGATGTTTTTGGCTTATGGGGTAATGCTGATATCATATACCTCAAGCCGGAATTAAGACGCAGTCTCTATTTTGGGTACTGGATTGAGAAGACTTACGCTTCGCAGCAGTCCGGTCGACACTTGTCCGGGGCGGTGTCCATTTGACCGATCGCTTTTCGGTCGGGCGTGTCGGTCAGTCGCTCTTCGATCAACTCGCGGATCATCGTGACGAACTCCGGGTGGCAGCCGACCGTGGCCGCTCGCGAGTGGACGATGCCGAGCTCGTCGCAGAGATCGGCCGCCTGGAGGTCCAGATCATAGAGGACTTCCATGTGGTCCGACAGGAACCCGATCGGGATGATCACCAGCGTATCAGCTTTGCCCGCTTTGTGCAACTCGACGATCCGATCTTCCAGACGGGGCGAAAGCCAAGGACTGCGAGGCTCTGCCGGGCCGCTCTGGTAGGCAAGGTCCCAGTCCGAACGGCCGAGTTTTTCGGCAACCAGACGTACCGATTCGCGGATCTGGTCCACGTAGGGAGAAGTGTCTGCCATCCGCTGCGGGATATTGTGGGCGGTGAAGAGGAGCAGGGCCGACTCGCGGCGGTCTTCGGGCAGCTCGTCGATTGCCTCGGTCACTCGGTCGGCGGCGGCCGTAATGAATCGCGGGTGGTTGAAGAAGAGGCGTAGCTTGTCGATCTTTGGAGCGGTCTCGCCTACCGACTCTCGGGCAGCTTCGATTGCTTCGAGGTACTGTCGGCAGCTTGGATAGGAGCCGAACGCCGAGGTGGCAAACGCCAGGGCGTGTCGGATCTCGTCCTCGGCCATCTGCCGGACCGTGTCGTCGAGCATCGGGTGCCAATAGCGGTTGCCCCAGTAGACCGGCATCTCGTGGCCGTGGGTGCGAAGCTCGTCGACGATCGCGCGCAGCAGCTCGCGATTTTGCATATTGATCGGGCTGGCACCCCCGATCGCTTCGTAGTGGGTGGCCGCTTTGTCGATCCGATCGGGCGGCCCCGGTTTATCGCGGAAGAGATTTTCGAGAAACGGTCGCACTGCCTCCGGTCGATCGGGTCCCCCGAACGAGACCAGCAGTAACGCGTCATAGTTGGTTTTAGCCATGTAATATGTGACGGGAGTTTTTTATTATGTTTTTTAGCCGTCGAGCTTGCTCGTCGCTTTTGAAGAGCTCAAAACCCAAAATAGAGACTGCGTCTCAATTTCGGCTTGGGGATGTTGTCACACGTAGTGACACTCGAATCCTGCCTCATTTACCCCTGCATTCGCTTTGGCAGGTCGAAGGCGTAGATGACGACAACGGCTCCGATGGCCATAAGGGTGAAGGGGGTATGGTCTTGGACCTTGATTTCTTTATGCGGTCCGGGGGTTGTTTTACCGTCGGCGGCCGTTTCGGTGGTGGCCGGTTTGTCACGCCTGTGAAGAACAAATTTTTCGACGCCCAGTGTCTGGACGCCGATCAGGAAGGCGGTGATGCCAACGGCAAGAAAAAAGGAACGCCACATGGATAGACTCCTGGAAGGTCGGGGTGTTTTTATAGTTCCGTTAAGGGTAGGGGTTTGCTAGGAACGGCACATTCTAACGAATTCATCGTCATGGAAGGATAGGGTAGTGAAATGAGACGCCGAGACGAACGGTCGTGCGGGCTGTAACGGGTAGGACGGCCGTGACTGCTCGGTAGTCGAGTAAAACCGCGCAACCTTTGTTAGTCAGCGAAACATTGCCTGTGTGACCGGCCGATGAAAAAGACGAGGCGCCGTCCCAGGATCCTGAAACGGGGCAACTTTCGTTCGACAAGATTCATCCGACAAAATGACTGTGGTACACGACGAAAGACCCACAAAAGCGGGGGTCCCTTGAATGGATAGGCCGGTTGCATATAATCCACCATAGATTGGCAGGTTATTATTTTCTAAGAGGAAGCTGCGTGGAATCATCGGGAAAACCTAAAATCCTGTTTGTGTGTCAGTCTCGTGAACCAGTGGAGAGGTTTCTTGGCCCTCTATCGGAAGAGTACGAGTTGGAAGTAGTCGACAATCCGATGCGGGCCCTCGTTCGGGTGAGTCGAGACCAGTTCCAAGGGGTCTATGTTTCCAAGGAATATTTGCGCCAAGCGTTCGACTTGGGCCGCTTTCTGCAGAATAAACAAATTCTCGATGGGATGCCCGACGGCGTCCTGATGCTCGACAGCGAGAATATGATTCTCTGGGCGAACAAACGGGCCAAACGATGGGCTACCGAAGGTTCTTCGGTGATTCAAGAGAATTTTTATGCAGCGATGGGTAGCCCCGAGATTTTGGGGCCCGACTTCTGTCCGTTCCATACCGCGCTGGCGACCGGTCGCGCGAGTACCTCTTTGCTTCGTAGTGAATCGGGCCGCTACTTCCAGGTCCACGCTTCTCCGGTCCATGAGATGGATGGGACTCCGCAGAATCTCTCTTCCCAGAATCTGATCGTTACACTTCGCGACGTGACCAGCGAGATGCAGCAGAAGAAGAAGCTGGCGGCAATCCACTTGGCGGGGATGGAGCTGGCCGACCTGACGCCGGAAGAGTTGATGCAGATGTCGGTTCATGAGCGAATCGAGCTTCTGAAGTCGAACATCTTGCACTTTACGAAAGATTTATTGAAATATGACGTGGTTGAGATCCGGTTGCTCGACGTGAAGACCAACCGTCTCGAACCGCTTCTCACGTTCGGCATGTCGCCTGAGGCGGCCGAGCGAGTTCTCTTCGCCCAGCCGCAGAACAACGGCGTGACCGGTTTCGTCGCGGCGACGAGCAAGAGCTATTTGTGTGAAGATACTTGCGAGGACCCGCTCTATTTGAGTGGTGCTTCGGACGCGAAGAGCAGCTTGACGGTTCCCATTATCTGGCGGGATGAGGTGATTGGCACGTTCAACGTCGAAAGCCCGGAGCCGCGAGCGTTTACGGAGAGCGATCTTCAGTTCCTCGAAATTTTCACGCGTGACGTGGCGGTCGCACTCAACACGTTTGAATTGTTGGTGGCCGAAAAGGCCGTGACGGCGACCGAAAGTGTCGAGGCGATCCACTCGGCGGTTGCTCTGCCGGTCGACGAGATCCTCAACGAGGCGGTAAACCTGATGGA
>JASFHG010000348.1:0-4848 GCA_050123355.1 Planctomycetia bacterium | reverse complement strand
TTGCAGCAAAATACATTCCTCTTGAAGAAGCCGGTGGCGACTTTTATGCCGTCAATACCGTTGGCGAGAAAATCCACGGTTATTTCCTCGGTGACATTTCAGGTCACGATATTTCGACAAGTTACCTGACCGCTGCTTTAAATGCCTTATTGCGTCAAAACTGTACGGCACTGAACTCGCCCATGGAGGCGATGCAGATTATCAACAATGTGCTGTACGGCATTTTTGAAGGTGAAGGCCGTTTTTTGGCGGCTTCTTACTTGGCAATCAATCGTGCGAACAACACCGCTTCTTTCATAAACATGGGCAACCCACCCATGTTGGCGATTGCTCCCGACAAGCCACCTCGGATTGTATTTTCACGAGGAATGCCGTTGGGAATTTTTGAAAAAACAACATTTCAAGTTTTTCGTTTTCCTGTCAATCCCGGTGAACGATTTTATTTACTCACCGATGGTTTGTTGGAAATGGGAGATTCGGTGTGGACCACCTCAACGGATCGATTGCTTGAAATTGCAGATGAAATGAAAGATTCTCCCTTGGGTGAATCGGTTGAACAACTTTGTAGAACATTGGTTCCGGATTTTGATAACATCTATGATGATATTGCTTGTTTAGCAACCGAGGTTTAGTTATGTTATACGTTGCGGAAGTAAGTAAGAATGACTTACATTTCACCATTGCTTCAAGTCTCAGCTTGGTGCAAGATTTTATCGATGACGTCGCAGAATATGTCCAAACAAGAGCGATTCCCGTAGACGAATTTTCTTTTAAATTTGCTCTTACCGAAGCGGTAACGAATGCCATCGAGCATGGCAATAAGAAGAATCCTCGTCGGCTCGTTAAGTTCCGGCTTTGGGAAGAAGAAGGAAGCCTTCGAATGTCTTTTGAGGATGAGGGAAGCGGTTTTGATTGGCGAGAGTATCAAGATCCGAGTTGTCCCGATTCTACTGCAGAATCAGGACGCGGCTTGTTTATCATCGGCCAATGTGGGTATGAGGTCGAGTTTAACGAAGCCGGCAATCTCGTAACGCTCACCCATCCTTTAGGTGATCCCGTTGTCAGCGGGATCTAATGATTTCTCGCCTATCTCATAAAAAACAGGCGATCGTCCAAAAGGGCGACCGCCTGTAAAAATGTTTAGGCTATAAAGCGTCTATGGTTCAGTTTCAGTCGAGCCAATATCCTTGGGTGAAGAGGAAGTCAACCGCTTCGTCAACATCCTTCTGGTCACCTGAGCTCGTCGAAGTGGCATGGACCTCGTCGAAGTTGTTGACTTCGTAGTAGAAGTCGCCATAACCGTCGTTCGAGAGAGCCGCGAACGTATTGTCTTCCACCGTCGAACCGTGGGCCGTCAGGAGATCCGGATATTCGGAGTCCATGAGGTACGCTACGTCGTTGCCTTCCATGGCGTAGGCTTCGACCTGTTGGAAGTAATAGGCTCGGTAGAAGCTCTGGCCGCCACCTTCAGCCTCACGGGTCATCTTGCCGTAATCGGGCGTAGCCAAGTAGGTGTCATCGCCGGCCGATCCGAAGAGCAACGCCGAGTTTTCTCCGCCGTACTTCGCATAAGCCGTGATGTGTCTGAAGGTATTTGCATAAACTGCATAGGAACCATCGTTGGCATACAATCTGGTTACGTCGGGTGCTCCGATAAAGGAATCGTCTCCTGCCGAATCATACAGAACCGCGATGTCTTCGCCACCATTATCGCTGTAGGCGTTCACTTTCTTGAAGTAGTCGGCCCGATAGTAGAACCCTTCACCGGCGATCTTGGAATAGGTCGGGGAAGCGGTCAGCGTATCGGAGCCAGGCGAGTCGTAGAGGAACGCGACGTCATCTTGGAGCGGTTCGGAAGCATCCGATTTGGCGGCTGCCGAAGCGTATCGGAATTCGTTGACGATACATAGGTACTCGAAGCCCTCATGGTCTCCGGTGAGCTTCGCATAGGAACCGCCGGTAACTTCGCTCGTGTCGGGATTGAAACCGACCGGGCTACCGATAAATCGGTCTTCGCCGGGCGAACCTTCCATGTTTGCTTCGTCGATACCGCTGGTCGAAGTTGCACTGACATTCGTGAAGTTGTAAGCGGACAAGCTCAGACCATAATTGTTGACCAATGTCGCCATGGACTGAATCGTCGGTACGTAGGCGTCTTGGCCTTGGAGGTCCGCGAGATTATCCGGGTTGACGGTGAACGAAAACTTGTCAGCTCGTCCTTGGTCAGAATCTTCGAAGAATGCCTGATCTTCGCCGCCGGAAATCGCATACCCGGAGAGATAACGGAAGTAGTTGACATCCGTAGTAATGCCGAGCGATTGCATTTGGCCGTGGTCCGGTGATGCCGAGTAGACATCGTTGCCGGTCGAGCCGTAGAGTTTCGCCTGGTCGTTACCACCTTCACTGAATACGTCCAAATGGTTGAAGGCATCGGCTTGCATGGCAAATCCGGTTCCGGTAAGCGTTGCATAGTCGGACTCTGGCAGACTGAGGAACGCGTCGTCGTTTATCGAGCCGTGCATCGTGATCGTGTCATCCGAGTTGCCGGCAACCGCGTTGAGCGACTCGATGTCACTGACAGAGACCGTGTAACCATTGCCGATAAAGTCACCTTCTTTGGGCCAGAATTCTACCGATTCGGCAGTGGACGAGCCATTGAAGATAGCCGTGTCATTGCCGGCTCCGCCATCGAAGGTGATTTCCTCGATTTCACTCGGATTGTACATGTAATCGACGCCGTTGATGTTCACCGTGAGGGTGGATCCCGCGGTAAAGATGAAGGTATCGTCTCCACTGGTTCCGGTGAGATTGATCGTCTTGTCTTCGATATCCGGTTTGGCCAAGATTTGGACTTGATAGTCTTCGACCTCACCGCCATCAACTTGGCCGGTGTAATCCAAACCGCCGGTGCTGCTGAGACGGAAGCGTGCGTGGGTCAGACCGGGCACGGCGTCTGCGGGTACCTCGAAGCTCAAGGTATTGGTCCCGAGGCTCAGCGGTTGGCCATCGAAGATCTTGTCGTCCAAGCCGTCCCAATTTCCTTCACCCTTGAAGTCGATCCAGGCATCGAGATAGTAGTCCTGATTCGGATCGGCACCTGCCGGGAGGCTGACTTCGACCGAAATGATCGCCGTCGAGTCTTGGCCGAGGGCCGTGGTGAAGGTGACACCGTCTTCGTCATCTTGGCCCATGTTGTCATCCCCCAAGGAGTTGGAGGAAGCATAGGCATTGCTTTCGACGTCGAGGAGCTGACCAAGTCGGGCCGGGAAGCTTCCGATCTTGTGACGGGCACCGTTATCCACCAGGAGCGTTGAATAGGATGCGGGAGCGTCGCCGTAGTCAATTTGTCCATCGTCGTTGAGGATGATGATCTTGGCTTCGCTATCGTCGAATTCAACCCAGGTTTCTTCGAGAGCCTGGAAGGTAACGAAGAACGATTCGTCGTTTTCGATTTTGGTATCGCCCACAATGCGTAGCGTAACCGTATCGGTGATTTCGGGTTCGTTTTGGGTCGCCATGACGATATCGTAGTTCGTACCGTTGTAGCTTCTCCAGACCGCCATGTTCTCCGTGATGTGCGGATACCAGGCCGATTCGCTCGTGTCGGAAATAACGGTAATAGGTTCATCGCCATGAAGATCATAGTAGTGAACTTCTTTCGCGATCGTGCTCGAACTTCGCCAGACTACCTTGCCATTGAGAATTTCCGGACGTTCATCGGCCGAATAGAAATCCATGGAAATGTCGACCGGGGCGGTACCCGCTTCGATATTGTAATGGTAGATTTCCCAATCATATCCGTCGTAGCATTGCCAGACGATGTCATTGCCCGAAATTTGGGGATATCGGTTGGAGTACAAGCCCGGAGTGATTTGGGTCGTGGTGGCTGTGCTGATCTGATAGAGGAAGATCTGTCCCAAGTTACCTTGATAACCTTCCCAAACGATGTAGTCGCCGTCAATTTGCGGAGCTTGATCGTTGGTAAAGTTATTGGTAATTCGGGTAATGATCGGTTCGTTGTATTCGTCATATTCTCCTTCGAAGAGGAAAATCTCACTTCCGTTGCCCCGATCGCCCAACCAGACAATGTTGGAACCTTGAACGATCGGATCCTTGTCGCTGAAAGAATTTTCCGTCAGGGATTGGATCGACCCGCCACCAATGAGGTCGTAGAAGAAGACCTCATTGCTTTGCCCATCGTTGGCCCACCATGTGACATAGCGTTCCGAAATTTGGGGAGCATGATCGTCAAAGACATTTTCAATATTGTCTGCATTGCCGGTCAATCGGTCGGTAGTTGGAGTTCCCAGTAAGGTGCCATCGGCATCAAAGCTACCGCGATAGAGGAAGATTTCCGTATCGGTGCCACCTTCGGCAATTCCCGCCCAAGCGACCATGGCGATGGCCGTGCCGTCCGGAGCCGTTCCGGCGAAGACGGTCGTTTCGCGATCGTCCGTTTCGTTGTCGGTCAACTGATGGATAATCGGTTTGTTTTCGGCATCAAACTTACCGGCGAAGAGATAAATCTCCCAGTCGTTGCCATCGTAACCTTCCCAGACGATGAATTGACCGTCGGAACCGTAGTCGTAGTCGTTCGTTTCGGTCGTGGTCAAAACGGTCGTCGACCAGGTTGCAAGTGGTGTGTCATGGGCTTCAAACGTGAAGGTTCCGTCAACCGGGAGATAGTCATTATCTGCAGTGGTTGCCTCACCATTGTATGTCTGATAGTGGAATTCCAAATCAGCGCCGAATGATTCCATGACCGTCACGTTTATTTCGATATCGGTATAACCGGAGTTGCCTTCGATCACGACGATGTCGTCAACTCGGACTCGAGCTTTCCGGAAG
>JASFHG010000347.1:0-4852 GCA_050123355.1 Planctomycetia bacterium | reverse complement strand
TCCAGTATCTCGAACCGATCGTCAACACACTGGGAACCACGGAGCTTCATGCGAAAGAGGTCGAACCGGTCAAACTCCTTCACGGAACCTATCAGCTCCTCCGGATCGACATGAAGACGACTCTGCCGAACAAGATGAAAATCGAAGGAACCATCTGGACCGACACCAAGGGCGAGCCGCTGAAAATGTACACCAAGATGCTCAACCAGGAGCTTTACCGCGTCTCGAAAGAAGAAGCGTTGGCCGAGCATGAGCCGGGCAAGCTCGACCTCGGCTTCGATACGCTCGTCAAGCCGGAGGGGAGTTTTCCCAAAAATCCACACGCCTCGCAACAGACCGGCTATCGGGTCACGCTCCAGGATGACGATCCGGCGACCGTCTTCCCCAGCGGTCCCAGTCAAACGGTCGAACCGATCGATCCCCACACGGCACGGCTCGTCATCCGCGCGATCCGCCCGACGGCAAAGGATCAGAAGAAGCCGAACCCCAACGATCCGCCCACCCGAGCCGACCTGGTCGCGAACCGCCATATCAATTCCGACGACCCGGCAATCCAAGCGATGGCCAAGGAAGCGGTGAAAGACGCAACGACCAACTGGCAACGGGCCGTCGCCCTCGAACGATATGTCCACAATCTAATGAAGCAAGCCGACTACACCCAAGTCTTCGCAACCGCTTCGGAAGTGGCAAAAACGCATAGCGGCGACTGCTCGGAATACGCCGTCCTGCTGGCCGCGTTGGGCCGCTCACTAAACATCCCCTCCCGCGTCGTCGTCGGACTGGTCTACTCCAAGCCGCTCGGCGCGTTCGGCTTCCACATGTGGAACGAAATGTACATCAACGGAACCTGGGTCCCGATGGACGCCACGCTCGGCCAAGGCGGCATCGGCACCGGCCACCTCAAACTCGGCCACACCCCCCTCGAAAACGGCCTCGCCGACCCGATCTTCTTCACCCTGCCGAAGGTGTTAGGAAAGCTAAAGATTCAAATAGAAGAAGGGCGAACTCCCCATTGAAATTCGCCCTGTAAAAACACAAAACCGATAAACGACTCTATCGAACCATCCCTAGCGACGCTTTCTTGAAATGACCAAAGAGCCTACGGTCAAAAAAGCGGCAAAAAGCAAAACGACCGTCGACGGCTCCGGCACGGTGTTGGCGCTGGTGCCGGCTTGCCAGTTGCCGGCGAGGATCGTGGCGTCGGAGGCGTCGACCGAGCCGTCGCCGTTGAAGTCGCCCATCGACCACGAAGCACCGGTTGCCTGCCAATTGCCGGCGAGGATCGTGGCGTCGGAGGCGTCGACCTGGCCGTCAAGATTGGCGTCGCCCGGAGGGGGTTCGATCGCGTAGACAGTCAAAAGGGTATAGCCGTTGAAAGCGTCACCGGTTTGATATTCGAGCGTATAGTCCGTGCCCATCGTCGCGGTGGTCAGGGAGTTCCAATCGCCGACGGCCGGATCCCACCATTGAATCGCATCGGTACCTTCGACGAGGCCGAGAAATTGGCTCAACGAGTCGTCCGCATCCCCATACAAGGCGAACACTCCTCCGTCAGACATATTGACAACCCCCGCGTTTTGGGTCGTAAACTCCCTGGCGGAAGTAACAAGACCACCATCGACAATTCGCAACATGCCTTCATGGATCCAAAAATTATCAGTCTCCACGGCATCGGCATCCATCGCGCCGCCGGCACCGACATGGATCGTATCCGCATCCAACGTACCACCGCCCCACATCAAGACACCAATTCCGTCAACACCAAGGTTGATCGTCGGCACGGTCAGGCTGCCATCATCGAAAAGGTAGGCGCTCGGGACTCCGGAACCACCGACATTCAGCGTACCGTAAATCGTATGCGTACTGCCGGTGTCATGCTGAAAAACCCCTCCGGCAAGCTCGTACCCGACATAAACATCGCCCATTGAAGTCATTTGGCCACTCTGGTACAATGCCACATAATTCTTCCATCGGATGTCCGAAACGATTTTCATTTGGCCGCCATCTTTGACCGTGACGTTATCCACATCGAACGTTCCGCCGTTGATATTCAATTGCAAGCCGCCACCGCTTTGCGATGTCACGATCGAAGCCGAAAACGTACCGCCGTTGGTAAGATTCAAAACGGCATTGCCCAAGGCAGCTTGTACCGTCAGACCGGCGTTGACCGTCCATTGCGACCCCGCACCGTCGATGTTCACCGTTCCTTTCGGCGAATCGAAACCGGAAAACTGGCCTATGTAAGCGTTTTGACAAGTGACCACCCCGCCCGCATCGATGTCCAACACGCCAATCCCCTGGACACCGATATGAAGATCTTCACTATTGGATAAGGTCGAGCCGGCACCGGCAACTGTTACCTCGCCTGTTACAAGGTAATCGTCACCGATATAGGTTGACTTTGCATCTAGGATGTCGCCACCATTGATCTCAACGGAACCGGGTGCCGTATCACCAACGTAACCATCGGTAGTATTGCTCCAAAACATCGGAGCCGCCGGCGACACGTCACCATCGAACGTGATCGCTGCGTAACAGGGAGAAAAAATGAAGAGAACGATAATCAAAGATGCGAAGAGAATATGTCGGCGGGCGGTAAAAGATCTCATGGTTGCCTCCAGAATTTAGATTGGTTAACGTCAGTCAAGACACTGCTTAGAAAAGTCCCCTTAATTCACTAATCTATGCGCTGGCGACACAAAAATCAACCCATTGGGGAAGAATCCTCATTCCCATATTTCACAGGACTTCTTTGCTTTTAGATCGGCCTTTTTACTTCAATGCTTTTGTTTCACTTTTTATCGCACCCACCAGCCCAATTGTGCCCAATAACACCACCAGCAAAACAATCCCGTTCGGCTCGGGCACGGCGTTGCTGTTCATACCGGCCTGCCAATTGCCGGCGAGGATCGTCGCGTCGGACGCGTCGACATGGCCGTCGCCGTTGAAATCGCCCATCACCCACGAGGCGTTCGGCCCGGCTTGCCAATTTCCGGCGAGGATCGTCGCGTCGGACGCGTCAACATGGCCGTCGAGGTTCGCGTCGCCCGGGATTTGGGTTTCGACTGTGAGGACCGTATACCCGGCCAGGCCGCCGGTGGTTTTATATTTCAATGTATAATGCTGGTAGAGATTCGCCGTCGTGATCGAGGCCCAGTCACTGATCGAGTCGTCCCACCATCGGATCGCGTCGGTCCCTTCGATCAGGTCGAGAAATTCGGCCAGTGAATCGTCTGCCTCGCCCACCAGTGCCAGACGGGCACCGGTCGTCATGTCGATCGAGCTGCCGAGCCCGGCGTCGAAGTAGTCGATTGTCAAAGTACCCCCGACGCTCACCAATCCACCATCGTCGATCGAGAGCGTACCAAGACCTTCGAGGCCGACATAAAGGTCATCGTCACATGCCCACGCCGAACCGTCGCCCGAGACCTCCACCGTGCCGACCGATCCGGCCAGGTCACCCAGGTAGGCGCGCGAGCCGGTCACGATAGCCCGGTTGGTGATCGACAGTTCGCCGGTCCCCGCTTTTCCGACCGTCAACGTGTCGGTCGTCGTGAAGGTGGAACCCAACCCGGAAACGGCGACCGTGCCGCTGGAATTGGACTGGTTTCCGAGCACACCTCGAAAGCCGTGCACGCTCCCACCGGCCGCGATACTCAACGACCCTTCTCCCCCGTAGCCGACATGAAGGGCCTTCGTACCGGTCCACGTCGAGCCGGTTCCCGAAACGATCGCCGTTCCGATACAATCTTCATAGGCGAGATAGCCATGGCCGCTGATGACCGAGCCTCCTTCGGTCACATAGAGATCCCCGTCCCCGGACTCACCCACATAAAGCGCGTCGTTGGCGACCAGGGACGAACCGGCACCGGACACATGAATCTCCACCTGATTACCAGGACTGTTGAAAACACCGACATGAACGGTATCGCCGGTAACGTTGCCCCCTTTTTCGACATGAACTTCTCCCTGCCAGAAACCGCTACCGACCTGCAGGCTGTCGCTGACCCACCGCGAGTCGGCGTCCGAGACGGTCACGACGCCCTTGGTGGCATACCCGACATAGCTCGTATCGTTGCAGGTAACCAACCCGCCGTTGGTGATATCCAAGCAGCCCAAACCGCCATTGCCAACATAAAGCAAATCACCGGTCAGCGAAGCATCGACTCCCGAAACGGTCACGGTGTTGTCAAGCATCGTATTACTGCCGATATAGGTCTCGACACTGGTGACCGATCCGCCGTCGAGGACGTCCAGTTTGCCGGTTCCATTCTTTCCGACATAGAGTTTATATTGATTGGTCCAAGTTGACTGGGCACCGGAGACCGTGACGGTACCGATGGACCCGTTTTCGGCAGCAATGTAGCAATACCCGCTGTCCACGGATCCGGCATTGGTGACGCGAAGTTCTCCATTGCCATAGTAGCCCACCGTCATCGAAGCGTTATTATCCCATATCGAGTCGGTACCATCCACACGGACAATACCACTTACGCCGGGATCAAAAGCGATAAGACCCGACTGACTGTTGACGGTCCCTCCCTGTTGGATATCCAATTCTCCTCCACTTTGATAACCGACATACAGAGCCATACTGTTGGTCCATGTCGCGTTATTGCCCGAAACGGTAGCGTCGCCGGTCGAACCGGCTTGATAACCGATATAGCCTGCCGTATCGATCACCTCGCCACCGTCTTGAACATTCAAGTGGCCCGTCCCCTCGTTCCCGACATAAAGATCGGCCATGTCGTTCCAAGAAGAACCGGTCCCGGACACCGTAACCGTACCGCTTGAAGTGGTTCCATGACCAATGTCTCCAAAATCACAGCTCACCTCGCCACCGTTCTGGATA
>JASFHG010000346.1:0-4864 GCA_050123355.1 Planctomycetia bacterium | reverse complement strand
CGGCTACTGGAGGCCATAGACAACTCGTTCGGGGGATATATCCGCGACCAAGAGAAGCAGCAAAGCATGGCCTCAGGCGAATTTAGCTCTTTCGATATCCGGTTTTGAAGAAAACGTCCATCCAGATGCCATCTTATATCTTTCCAGAAAAAGCATAATCCATAAATCTGACGATTTTTTGAGTCGATTCCGAACCAACTCCCCGGTTGATGCGTAGAACGATATGATGAGGTGCCGAAAAGGTGGGCGGTAGTACTGCGCACCCTCACCTGTGGCACAGTATGCCATAAATACCCCCCTATCTTACTGAAACCAAACAGCAGAGTCCCTCAGAAATGAATACCTCGCTTGTTATTTTTGCTATTGCCCCTTACATTACCCCGCTTTGGGTAGTCGCTGTCGGAGCGATCGCAACTTTGGCCACGCTTTTTGTTCTGTTCCAAATTCTCCGGCTCCTCCTGCCAAAATTGGCCGCGATCACCTGGGCAACCGCCAAAGAAGCGATGACTCAACCCCTGTTTGGTATTCTGCTGGCCATCGGCATCACCGCCTTGCTCCTGTTCCTCGTCATACCTTACTTCACCTTTGGCGAAGACTTGAAGATGGTCAAAGACACCGGCTTGACCGTAATTATGATATTGGCAATCATCTTCTCGATTTGGACGGCAAGCGTCTCGGTTTCGGAGGAAATTGATGGGAAAACAGCCCTGACGGTCCTCTCCAAACCGATCAAACGCTGGCACTTCATTCTCGGGAAGTTCTTTGGAATCCTCCTGCCTGTCGCGATCATGTTCGTGGTCCTGGGAACCGTTTTTCTCTCCACAATCCCTTACAAGGTAAAATATGACGCGAGAGAAAGCTCCCAGCCAGAACCCACCATGGAGCAATACTACAAAGAGCTCAAGACCATCGCTCCCGGTCTGCCCATGGCGTTCATGGAAGCGGCTGTCATCGCGTCGATCGGCGTGGCAATTTCCACTAGAATGCCCATGCTTCCTAATTTGATTATTTGCGGGGCGATCTACGCGCTAGGGCACCTGATTCCACTCCTGGCCAATTCAACGGCCGGACAATTGGAATACGTTCCATTCATGGCAAACGTTCTGGCTGCGCTGTTACCGATGTTGGAACATTTTAATGTGTATGGCGCTATCGCTACGGGCCAAGAGATCCCGTGGAACCTCGTTTTCTGGGCCGGGCTCTATTCGGTCGTTTATTGCACCATGGCCATGCTGGCTGCGCTACTGCTGTTTGAAGACCGCGATTTGGCATAAGTTCTTAGCGGATAACAACTCTTTCATTGCTTTTCACCGTATTTCTGCGCAGATTTTGCCTCTCCATTTGCTTTAACCGCAAGAATATCCCCCCTCAATAGAGTTGCTTTTGCGGTCGTAAGGCATCTTTTTCGTGCATAATCCGAAAAATCCGCAAGTTCGGAATATTTTAACACGATAAAAGTCCTAGTTGCTGCCTCAGCTCTCTATCTATTGGTACGGAGCCAACCGAGGCAGGCAAAACTGACCATTATCCAACGGTGCGGAAGCACCTATCAAAGGACCATTTGCTTTCGACATGTTGATAGTGGCAAAACTGGCTATTATCCATGGTGCGGAAGCACCTATCAAGAAAATCCGGACGGTATCTGCTGAGGGACCAAAAGATGACAAAAAAAACGATGTTATACGCCCTGGTTGGGATTGCTCTTATCGCCAGCCTTGGCATGACAACCGGCTGTAACACGGTCTACGGACCACACTTGGGGCTCTTCGCGACTCCACCGATTCCGGTTCCACCCTATTTCCAAGACACGCTCGAAGATAAGGCCTATGAGCACGAACGCTATGAACGTGTGCCGATCCTGGGTCCCATCACGGCAGGCGGCCCTTGCAAGGCGCTCGATCCTCCTTCGGAAGAAGAAGTGATGGTCGCACTCGAAAAAGCGCGTCGAACCGAAGGCGGTATCCCGTTCCTCTACACGGTTAACCGCGACAATGTACGGGTCGTCGTCGAACCGATCGCCGACTACATCGATCCGCCTCGAGTCTATCCGTTGATCGGACCGGCCCAATTGCACCACGCTCACTACAAGTGCATCGTCTACTTCACCGAGCGTACTCGCGTTGGCTGGCCTATCCCGTACACCAAGACGGACGAAGACGCTCAGGAAGTGGTCTATATCGACCACAACCACCTGCACATGGTCGGTAACGTCGACGGCGGGCCGGGCGCAGAGTTTTAGGATATTACGGCAGCACCTACCAAAAGATCTTATTCCGACGTATCGGATACTTTTGTGGAAATTCCCAACCTATATTGGTGCGGCAGCACCTACCAAAAGATCTTATTCCGGGAAGAATCGCGAGGCAAAGAGCAAATTTCAAGGTGCGGTAGCACCCACTAAAACACCTTACTCCGACAGGGAAACCTATAACAGAGAAGAAAAGCCGGGCAGACGTTAAAGAAGCCGTTGAACCCCCTACTTGGTGTTCAACGGCTTCTGCATGCGCATAGTATCCCAAGCCAGAAATCTTGGGGGGTCTAGGTAGAAAAATCTACGTATTGACACTATAATAGTTTTGGCTTAGGGTAACGGCATTCACTCCGTTTTAATTGATATATCATGGCGATCCACTTTCCATGTTCTCGATGCCAAAAGATACTTTCCGCCGCCGAGGATACCGTCGGTAGGCCGATCACCTGCTATGATTGCGGTACCGTGAACCATGTTCCCGATCTCCCACCCACACCCGATCCTTCTTCGGACGAAGAGTCTTCAACACAAGAGGTAGACACCTCTGAAGAAATGACAAGCCCTTCCCCTGAAAACCAGACCGAGATAGCGTCCCACTTTACGCCACCGGTCTCGTTAAAACAGATCGAGTCGCAAACCGGCTGGGCTATTATCGTCTCGCTCTGTTTCATGCCGCTGGGAGTTATCGGCATGATCTTCGGGTCCATGGCCAAATCCGAATTCCTTTCGGGCAACTATGACAGTGCGGAATTTTATTACAAAAAAGCGAAAACCTGGACCACCATTGCCTTGGGGCTCTGGCTCGGTGTTTTTCTTCTGCTGTTCTTCACGGTTATCTTGCCGACCTTGACAAGCCCAACCAAAAGAGCAGGCAGGACCAAAACTACTTGGCTGGAAAATAGGGATCCAATTCAGGAACCACCTTGCACAATTCTTCAACAACCAAGCCCGCAACCATCTTACTGCCATACTTGTTTAGATGCGTATGGTCGAACTTTCCGTTCTTCTTCGGCTCCATTTTCTCGCATCCCTTCGGCCCCAATTCGTTGGCCTGGTCGATACTCCGTTGATACAGTTCGACCAACGGAACCTTTTTCTCTTTTGCCAGCTCTCGAACGGTGTTGACATATTCGGTCAAGGAACATTGAACCTTCCCGTCAACAAACTTACGCCGCGTGAGCGAAGTTACCAGAATCGGTTTCATACCGGCTGCTCTCGCTTCGTCGACATAGCGAGCCATATTCTTCCGATAGGTCGTTTTCGGATCGGTCTCCCGCTTCGGTCCCTTGCCCGGCTGATCGTTATGCCCAAACTGAATCAGCACGTAGTCGGCTTTCGTTTTGAGTGCCTTCTTCCAAAGACCTTCGTCACGATAGCTTTTTGACGAGCGGCCACCCTTAGCATGATTGAGGTATTTAACCTGCTTGCCTGCAAGACACTTGAAACCTTTTCCCCATCCGGCATGATCGGTCACGGTCGAATCGCCCACCAGTAGAATGCAAACCTTCTTTTCGGGCGAGGCAGGCTCTTCCTGGTCAGCGGTTTTGTCGGCATATACCTGGAAGGGAACCAAAAAGAGACCAAGCAAAACAGCAAAACAAACATAAAGTTTCATAAGTTTCTTCCTTTAAAGCCAGTATTCTTCAAGATGACTAGGAGGCCAAGCTATCTTCGGTCTCTTTGATCAGGTGATGGGCATCGAATGCATCGTTAACTTCATGACGCAGTTTGATCAAAAAGTCGGGCGCAGTTATAATCCGGCTCAGTCGGGCCAAAGCTCGAAGGTGGCCGCGGTCGTCCGTCGAACAGATCAAAAAGAAGATATCCGTCAGCGTACCGTCACTACCGCCAAACGGAACGCCCGCCGGGGTACGACCCAATGCGATCAACGGCTCACCGAGGATCGACGTCATCGGGCGACGCGGGTGGAGCAACGCGACGCCGTTTTCCAACGCGGTCGGGTGCATCTCTTCACGCGATCGAACTGCTTCGATCATTTTGTCCGGATCCCAAAGCTGCCCGGTCCCCACGGCCAGATCGACCATCGCTCGGATTACCGAAGCGCCCGTCCTTGCGGAAAGAGGAACCCCGATCGACTCGAGAGAGATCAACTCGGTGATACTTTGAACCGGTTCGTCGTGAGCGGTCGTCGTCCGATCGAGCACCGATTCCATCTGGAGCAACTCCGCTTCGTCAGACTGCCCAATTCGCTCCTCCATCCAATGATGGATCTCGGCCCGGGTAAACTTCCAATCCCCTCCGACTCGCCGTCCGGGCAAACCGCCCCGGTTGGCCAGCTTTTCAACCGCCTCGGGCGTCATGTGCAGATGGGCTGCGAGCGTCTTTACCGTGAAATCTGTGGTCGGCATCGTTTGCCTTGGGGTAGGGGATAGGGGGGGACCAAAAATCATGCCTGCATGACGGAAGGGCGTGTGGCATGCTTCTTTAAATATACCGCATTTGGCCACAAGGGCAAGAAAAAAGTGCGCCCTGCTGCAAAACAGCGGTCCATATACCTCAATTTAAGCGAGATCCCAAACCGTTTTGTCCAGAAGTGTTTTACGAAATCGCGAAAAAGCCACCCCTTTCGGTCGCCGAGCAAATCCTCTATAA
>JASFHG010000345.1:0-4874 GCA_050123355.1 Planctomycetia bacterium | reverse complement strand
GTGCGCAAAGATATTTTCCCCCACCACGATCGCATCGTCGACCACGATCCCCAACGCCATGATGATCGCGAACGACGACATCATATTCAGCGTGTTGCCCGTAATCGTCAGACAGGCACTGGTCGCGAAAATGGCAAAGGGGATTCCCAACGCGACCCAAAACGCGAGCCGAACGTCGAGAAAGAGCGTCAAGAGGATGAAAACGATCAAAAGACCTTGAAGGCCGTTCTGCACCATCAGTTCGAGCCGACTTCGGATCTCGACCGACCGATCGCCCCAGGTGATCAATTTGTACCCTTCCGGCAACTCGGTCGTCGCGACATATTCCTTGACCTGATCGACCATCTCCAACAGGTCTTCGTTCGTGTTTCGCATCACGCTGATCGCCTGGCCAGGACGACCGTCGATCAACGTCTGGGCCGAGGCGTCGGCAAACTCGTCTCGCACGTATCCCAGGTCGGCCAGCGTGAGGACCGAACCGTCCGGCTCGGTCACGACCGGCAGCTTCGCAATCTCGGGACCGATATAACGCCGGTTATCGGTACGAACGTTCACTTCTTGCGATCGGGCGCGGATCGTCCCGCCCGGCTGCTTGATATTTTCTCTCCGGATCTTTTGGGCTACGTCCGAAAGGGTCAGGCCATGGGAACGGAGTGTCTCTTCGGGAATTTCGATATCAACCTGATACGCCTTCGAACCGACGAGGCTCACCTGCGAGATGGCCGGAAGATCCGTCAAATCGTCGCGCACCTGCTCGGCCAGTTTACGCAACATCAACTCGTCGGCTGCCGTCTTCGCCTCGGGCCCCGTCACCCCGACATAAATAATCGTCTCCTGCATCGCGATGCGCTGCACGATCGGTTGCTCGGCCAGCTCGGGCGGGAAATTGGGAATCCGGTCGACCTCGCTACGGATCTCGTTGAGCGTACGGTCAATGTCCTCGACGTCGCCACGAAGTTCGATCAAGACCGAGCCCGCCCCTTCGTTGGCCGTGGAAGTGATCTGCTTGATCCCTTCGATCGTCCGGACCGCCTCTTCCACCTTCTGGCAGATGGCCTCCTCCACCTCCTCCGGCGTCGAGCCGGGAAACGGAACCGAAACCATCACAAACTCGAGGTCGAAGTCGGGAAACGTCTCACGCCGCAAGTTGATCGCGCAGAGGAAACCAAGACCCAGCACCGTGACCATGAGAATGTTCATGGCCGGCGAGTTCGAGATGGCCCAGCGTAAGAGTTTAATCATAGTAGTGTTCGGTGTTCAGTAGGTGCTTACGTACTAAGGCAATCTTAAGCCGGTACGGAAACAAAAACTGAAAACTCCTCTAAAGTCTGTTCTTTGCTTCACTGCCGCCGAGGACGACCGGTGCGGGTTTGGGGGAGGGGGAAGTTTTCGACGGGGACGATTTCGCCAAATTGACCTTCATGCCATCGGTAGGCGTGGCCAACGGAGAAACGACGACTCGGTCGCCTACCTTAATCTTCGAATCCTCGGCATAGATCACGACCTTGCCGTCTTCGATCTGTGCCACTCGGACCTGATGCCTCTTGAGCACGCCGTCGTTGACCGTCCATACCTGATTGCCGGGAATCAAGGCCGCCTCTTCAATCTTCAACAACGGGATGTCCGGCTTGCTGTGGATCTCGACCTCGACAAACATCCCGGCCATCAGCGTCGGGGGCGCTTTTTGCAAAATGGAAGAAGAAATGGTCTCGTCACATTTCAAGGCCGCTTCGGCATCCAACGGGTTATTGACCGTCACGCGACATGGCATCATCCGCGTGTTCGCGTCGACACTCGACCCGTCGTAACTGGTCAACATCCCCTTCCACTCCCAGCAAGCGTTGTCCAACTGATATCGGACCGTGACCGGCACGTCCGGCAACCGATACGCCTTGAAGGAAGCTGTTTGCGAAAGCGGAGACGCTGAATCAGCAGGGGCCGGCAATTCCGACTTTGCCTTGGCGTACTCGGTTTGCCAGAGCCAACCGATCTGCTGCATGTAAAGACTGCAGCGAATCTGGAGCCGCGAGGTGTCTTGAATCGTCACGGCCGACGCACCGGCCTGAAGGTAGCTGTCCTGCTCGACGTTATAACTGGTTACGACTCCGGAAAGCGGGGCGACCACCTCGGTCCGCTTCAAGTCGAGCTTCGCCCGATCCCGCTGCACCTCGGCCGATTGACAGATCGTCTCGAGCCGCTTCTTACTCGCCTCCTTCAAACGGCCCTGACTTTCGAGTTGCTGGAGCGCGTTTTTCGCCGAAAGAACCGTGTTCCGCGCCATATCGATCTCCGACTGCGAATAGACGCCCGGATCGTCAACCGACTCGTATCGCTCCAATTCACGCTCCTGGATCACGACCTGTTCCTTCGACAGGGCGACCTGCTCGGTCAGGTTACGAATCTCGACATCGCACTCACTGACCGATGCCTTCGCTTGCTCCAACGCGGCGTCCAGACGTTGCACATCGAGCTTGTAGTTCGCCGGATCGATACGGAACAAACATTCACCCCGCTCGACAAAGCGACCTTGGCGACAGTTCGGTGATTTATAAAGCACGCGGCCCGACACCTCCGGGCTGACCACGACCTCGCGAAACGGAATGACCACGCCATCGACCGTGAAATCGATCCCCTCCAGGTGCGGCTCGGCACGGACCGTCTCGACCGTCGGCGTTTCAGAAAGCCGCCCCTTCTGCCGCTTCGAGGTATCCGGCGTTCCCAAAGCAATCAACAGCCCCACGGCACCGCCAAGAATGGCGAGGGAAATAACCGTTCGCAGCAAAATTTGGAGAATCTTCTCGAGCGACACTTTTTCTTCCATCGTTATGCCTTTTTCTATACCTCTCTACAGCCGACCGTCGCCACTTCCAAGAAAAGGAAATAGTCCTTATACGAAAAAACGATTATGATGATCGTCTGCGACGGGATTATTCCACTATTGACCAGCTATCAATACGGGTGGGAATCTGTTCCGGTGTGAGGAAGGGATCTCTATCAACAAAGGAGCCTGTACCTATCAAGCCCTGCAACTATTCTAAACAGACCGAAACCTTAAGTCAATTGACCAAATTTCGGAAACTTAGAATTACCTACAAGAAAACACCACTCCACAGAGGGGTCCATTCCCAAAAAACCGGTTGTGAAACAGTGCGCATATGCCGAAAAACCACCATACACCACCTTGGTTCCGAGGTCCGAGGCTGGTATGCTGAAAAGTTTCCCCCTTAGCCGCCGAGCTTGTTCGGCGCTTTTTATTGAGGATCCATCCAAAAAGAGTGATTCATGAGCGACAAAACGTATTCTCTGGCCGTCCTTTCCGGCGACGGCATCGGGCCCGAGGTGATGGCCGAGGCGATCAAGGTCCTGGACGTGACGGCCCAAAAGTTCGGCTTTGCCTTGGAATATCGCGAGGCAGACTTCGGCGGGATTGCCTACGACCGCCACGGCACCCCGCTGCCGGACGCCACGCGAGAACTGTGCCACGAGGTGGACGCGATCTTGCTCGGCTCGGTCGGCGGCCCCAAGTGGGACGTCCTCCCGCCCGACAAACGGCCCGAGTTCGGCGGCCTGATCCCGCTGCGTAAGGACTTGAACCTCTATGCCAACCTCCGCCCGGTCCGACTCTGGCCCGGCCTCGAAGGATGCTGCCCCCTGCGACAAGAGATCGTCCCCGACGGGTTCGACATGATCACCGTCCGCGAGCTGGCCGGCGGGATCTACTACGGCGAGCCCAAATGGTTCGACGAAAAAAAATGTAAAGGCCTCGACACGATGGTCTACGAGCGATGGGAAGTCGAGCGGATCGCACGGATCGGGTTCGAAATCGCACGCACCCGAAAAAAACAAATTATCAGCATCGACAAGTCGAACGTCCTGATGAGCATGCGTGCCTGGCGTGAAGCGGTTGAAGACATCGCGAAAGATTATCCCGACGTCGAGCTGCAACACATGCTCTTCGACAACGCGGCGATGCAGGTGCTGATCAACCCGTCCCAATTCGACGTCATCCTCGGCAGCAACATTGTCGGCGACACGATCTCGGACGAGACGGCCGGACTGGCAGGATCGCTCGGCATGTTGCCCTCGACGTCGATCGGCGAGAAAGTCAACCTCTACGAACCGGCGGGCGGCTCGGCCCCCGACATTGCCGGCAAGGGAATCGCTAACCCGATCGCCCAGATCCTCTCGGCGGCGATGATGCTGGAACATTCGTTCGGCGAAAAGGACGCGGCCGACGCGATTTGGAAAGCAATAGAAGTCGCGCTCGCCGCGGGCGTCCGAACCGGCGACATCGCCCAAGGCGGCAAGACTGCCTCCACCAGCGAAATGGGCGACGAGATCGCCAAGAATATCTAAGAAAAGTTACATGCACCTCAAGCCGAATCTCTGCCACGGCAGAGATTCGGATCCGGAATTGAGCTTCGCTCAATTCCGGCTTGGCCATCTATCTACTCGCTCTTCGGTTCCGCACCCTCTTTCAGCACAAACTGGATCGCCTGTTCGAGAGCCCGTCGGGTGCTGAGCGCGGAATACTTGATATCGAACCAAAGAATCTTCCCTTCCGAGTTCACCAAGTAGGTTCGCGGCAACTCTTGAGTGGCAACCTGAGCAAAATAGCTGCCACGCGGGTCGAGGAGACATGGATAGGCCGCTTTCTCTTTCTGGAACGCGGCGGCCGCCACGTTCGGCGGATCGTCTTCGTTGATCGCGATGACCTTCACGCCCTTCGCAGCATAAGGACCGGCGACATACGTCTGAAGCTGGCCAACCTCTTCGAGCGAAAGAGGAAAATTCGCCTTCCAGAAGCAAACGACCGTCAGCTTATTCTGGCCGAACGCAGAATACAACGAAACCGGTTGACCGTTCAAATCCGT
>JASFHG010000344.1:0-4875 GCA_050123355.1 Planctomycetia bacterium | reverse complement strand
GACTCCCATTCGCTTCCAAAAGTGATACCACCAGAGGGATCGTATCGATGATCTGCCGTTAGGGTTTCAAGAGGCATAAAGCCTGGATAGCGGCTGATTACATAGGACACTTCCTGCGCATTGTTGTCTACATCACCGATCCAGGTAGCAAAAAGTTCGTATTCTTTACCCGCCTCATACACAAAGCGAAAATCAATGTAATCGGAATCGTCATCGGAATAGTAGTAGTCACCATCGTAGCCGTCTGCCGTCTCTATTTCGGCCCATCCCCCATATTCCTGATAGTAATCTTCTTCATCAAGGGTCTGCCCTACCGTGTCCGCATAGGGCATAAGCGTCTTGGTCAATCGACCGAGCGCATCGTACTCATACTCAGTAACACCTCCCGCCGCATCGATCGATGCAACCAAAAGCCCCGTCGTCTCATCATACACCTGCGACGATTCCGTCTTCATTTCCACCAACCGAATCGCATCCGCGTTGAGATATTCATCGGTGGTTCCGGTGGGTGAAGAGAGTGTGACAACAACCCCTTCACCAGTCACCTTAATGAAACCCAAGGACTGAAAACTATCGCCACCAACATCATGGCCTACCGGTGCTTGTCGCTGGTCAACCGTTGCCGTCAGCAATACCGATCCACCACTACCGCTATCACAAAATTCATACTGAGCATCGCTGGTGCTGTAAGACAATTCTGCCCAGGTTGCGTAAACTTCATAGATTTTTCCTGGCGTCAGACCGGTAAATGACCATTGAGCGGTCGGATCCTCATAGTCCACAATCTTACCGAAATAGGAACCCGACTCCTGACCCATTTCCATATAATCCCAATCGCCAGTACTCGAAAAGCCTCCATCGCTGTCGTCAACCGTAATGGGTTCACTGGATTCATCGTAAGTAAAGGTATCCGTTCGACGTCCTTCTGCATTGTAGGAGTAATAGACAATATGCCCTGAAGATTCTGTTCTCGATATAAGTAAGCCGGCAGGAATGTCTCCATCTTCTGGAGAGTAAGTGTATTCGGTAACGATGTCATCGGTTTCGGCATTTCCGTCACCGTCCAGCAACCCTATGACCACCGTTTCTTTGATGACATTCCCGGTCTGCCAATCAATTTCATAGAGCGTCGTGTTTCCTAGTTCGTCAGTATATTTCGTGACCTGATTGCTGTTGGTGTCATATTCCCATTGACGCGTGAGTCCACTTGGCAAGGTTATTTGGATCATATTACCCCGGGCATCATATTCGTAGGAGGTAATGGCACTGGATAGCGGGCCATCTCCGTCTGGATCCGGCTCGATCATCTGCGTTACTTGACCGGCGGCATTGCGAACATAGATGGTCTCGTTTTCTTCCGCATCAATAGTGCTCACCGGGAATCCCCAATGATCTACTTTGCTGATAGTTTTTTCCCCATCGATCGTTGTAGTCACTTCACCATCAGAATAAGGGATTAAGTCAGCAAGGTGGTCTGCGTCGTAACCTGTTTCGCTTATGTTTACCATGAGCGACGTATAATACGATTCATATTCTTCTACCGAACCATCCGGATTGGTTACCTTACTAACTTTTCCGGCAAAGTCGTATTCGATTTCGGTAAAACTGCCGTCCGGGTTGACTATCTTGGTGAGAAAATCGTCCGTATATTCAAAGGTCGAAACTAACGCAGGCAACGGACCATCCCCATCAGGATCCGCCTTTGTCATGGAAGTAATTTTTTCCGTAGTCGGATCATGTGCATAGGTGGTGACATTCCCATCAGGATCGGTTATATGATCTAAGAGGCCGCTGGTTGCATTATAATCGTAAGTTGTGGTGCGATTGCCTGGCTCGGTGATACCGGTCAACTTGCCACTTGTGAAAGTGTATGTGGTGACATTTCCATCAGAGTCAGTTTTTGAAACGATCTGGCCACTACTGTTGAACTTTTCAATGGTGCCGTTTTTCGAGGTAAGATAATAATCTCCCCCGTCTTGGATGAGCGAATAATCACTCGTGTCATGGAAACCGGCTTGCCGCCAACCTCCGGCTGGGTCTGTCTCGAATTTTTGCAGCCCACTACGAAGTAGGGTGGGCGGATTACTTCCGTCCAAAAGCAAGCTCGGAATACCGAAAATAAACCAACCATCACCAATGGGATTGTCGTCAAAGGCTGTGTCAATGCAACTGACTTCGCCGTAAACGTCTTTAGTAATCGACGAATCATCTTCGTAATATTGCGTGAGCGTTACCTGCCACGTATGAATACCCGTAGAGAGATCAAGATCATAACCATCTCGAAGGTCTTGTACAAAAGTAAAAGCATAAGACATATCTTCAACACCGCTGCCATCATACCAGATGACATTGGAATCATGAGGAGATTCTCCTCCGAGTGAAACCAACTCCGCTTTTACTTTTTCCAGTGGATAACTGCCATTTTCCGGTGTCAAAGAAGCGCTGACGACAATAGTAGCCTTGCCGTCCGCAAAACTGGAATAATGGTCGATGTCATTTTCAGGATCGCCAACACCTAAATTACCTTCAGCTTCGTTGATACCGAGAAATGATTCTTCACCTGAAGCGCAACAACAGGTGCAAACGCACGGTTTTAGGGAAAGCTGGTTGGTTATGTCCAAGGTATCGCTCGATTGCCCGGTCGCAATGACATTGTCCGCGCCGGCCGGCATTGCAATCGCCATGGTTACATATTCTTCTATCAGCTTGTTGTTTGCATCAACGGTTGTTTCGTCATCCAGGTCTGCAAATGGCACGACGTAAAAAGTTGCCTCCGTTTCGCCCACGGAAAAGGTGTGTGAATAATTGCTCAGCACAAGGCCATTGTTACTGTTTCGCAATTCATAATCACCCTCAAGCACCGTATCCTCATCTGTGTCATTGGTAGCGGTACTCTCCCCCTCTAGAGAGAAATTGATGGTCGGCGTCAAATTGAATCCGGACAAGCGATAAATCTCGAATTCGCCGATTCCGGCACCCTCTACGATCTCTTGACCTTCTACAACATGGCCTACAGGCTCTGACGCATTGGATACCTTGCGAATCCCGACATCGTTGTCATTAATGTAAACCGTGACGAAATTTGACTCCTGGATTCCATAAGAACCACTCAGGGAAGGCAGTCCTGGATCTGGTGCATCGTCGTCATAGACAGAACTCCAACTATGAGCTCCCCCCTCATAATAGGCTTTGCCTATCCTGCTATAGACGTCCGTGACATTGAAACTCAAGGTTTCTTGTGCTTCCAGGTCCGCGTCGTCAACCGGCCTAACCTGAACGGTAGTGCTGTTGTTCCCAGCAAGGATTGGAACATCCCAGCTTGCCGACAATTCGGCCCACTCTGCTGTTTCTTCATCACAATAAAATAAATCGTAATCAGTCAGATCGGCAGTAGAATTCTCATTCACATCAAGTGTAACGTAACAATCGTGAGTAAGATCGGTATTGTCTCTGGTAATAGTAAACTCCGAATAATACTGCCGTTTTTCAAAATCGGCAAAAGGCATCGCATCTTCTGTCATTTCCTGCGCAACTAAATTATCGACTGTCACCGAAATGGTAACATCGTCATTTTCTATCTCAAATACCCCATATATCTCATCCTCTCCCTCAGCCTCTCCCTGTCCCGTTTCATTGAGATATTCCTTCATGTTAATCGTGACATCTACATCTTGTACGGCATTGTTAATAGGATAAATAGACAGTTCATTAGTACCACCATTAGCCGATACCTCCAAAAGATTTCCACCATTATCACTTTCAATACCATTAAATCCACGAATAGAAGAGAAGAAAATATATCTGTTTTGACCAGTGTCGTTTGTAAACTCAAAAACCAATGGTTCGGTATTCAGACTTGAATCAACTGCCTCGCTTAGGGCAGAATTCCCGCTCGCAACCCAGGTAACCTCGCCAAGCGTTCCATCAAAAGAGCTGATCGACAGCATTTCCCGTTTTTCGAGCGGTTCGAGGTTGAGATTGCGATTGCGCAGGGTTTTGATGGCCTTGGATTTGTGAGAGGCCTTCCTGCCCATCATGCGACCGAGAAAGTTGCGGAAAGATGACTTTTTCATGATAATGTCCTTATATTGAGCATGCCGAGATGCGAATTTGATTCATTGAGTAAACGTAAAAGCAACCACGACGACACCGTGAGCGTCAAAGCACTCTCGGCCTGTGGCTACGGGGCAGCAAAAACCATATGGCGTTTACGAAAAGAACTGTAGATTAATCTCCCACAAATACCGCTTACGCTGAAAAGAAAAGTTGCCCGTAAAAGATGCCCTTTCCATGGTAATAACTCCCTAAAATCCATGGTTGCCATTACAAGTGATATTAAATTAGGCAAGAAACGAACAAGCCATCACGAACCTTGCCGATTAATCAGGATTGTACAGCTACTATCGCCCAGCGACAACACTTTTTTTGATAAAACCCAAAAAATTCATCAAATTACTGCTATAACAAAACTCCCTCATTTTTTGCAGTACCAAAAATCCCCAGCAGCTCTCCCCCCATTAGAAAAATTCTGACCGTACGGTTATTGATTAACCAAAAACTGTTATCCAATCGCTTATCATTGGTGATAGAGTTGACTTAGTGGAGCAAAGCAGCTTGGTATACCTCAAGGCTTCGTGCAGGGTGATTGTCCTTAGCGGAATCATCTTGTCCATTATATAGAGGCCCCAAAAAGAAACGGCAGGCGGAATTGCTACGGATCGGGAGTTGTGACCCTATAGCACCGCCTGCCGTTGTGACGATATATTATGGAGCCAATAGGGAGACGTCAATAGCCCGAGTAAATCAGGGGGATTTGTTAGATTGTCTAGAGATAAATCTCGCGTAGCGCTCGAGCGTGATTGACGAAATGGGAGC